>JAUWJC010000053.1 GCA_030607895.1 Pirellulales bacterium | reverse complement strand
TCGAATCAAGAGAGAATGCGAGCGTTGGCTTAAGCGCAACGAACTGGCAAAACTCTATCACCATCGAACATGTAACCGCTTGCCTCGAAAGAAGTTCCATCAACGCCGATAACCCAATACAGTAGAAGTACCGAAAGGAGTTGTCACCATGTTCGAGCGGTTTTCATTGAACCTGTGTGTTGCAACGATGTTCGTTGCCGCGATTGCGTGGCATGTGTCGTCGTCGATTGCGGCGGAAAAGTCGAAGCCGCAGTGGAAAGCCGGCGTGGCTCGGGTAGTGATTACTCCGGAAGGGTCCATGTGGATGGCCGGCTACGCGGGCCGAGATAAACCATCGGAAGGAAAAATCCACGACCTCAACGCAAAGGCGCTCGCCGTGGAAGACGCCGAGGGCAACCGGTTGGTTATCGTCACGCTTGATTTGATCGGTGTGCCCCGCGTGATGCGCGAGTGGTTGGAGAAAGAGGTTGGCCGGCAGTACAAGCTTCCGCCCGAGGCGTTGCTGATAAATGCCTCGCACACTCACTGCGGTCCGGAACTAAGGGGCAACAAGACCTACGTCCCGGCGGATCGCTTCAAGCAGTGTATCGAGTACCGCGAGGCGCTTCAGAAGAAACTCTTGGACCTGGTCGACCGGGCGCTGGGAGACTTGAAGCCCGCATCGCTTGGCTACACTCACGCCCGGGCCGGCTTCGCCATGAACCGGCGAACGCCCACCGAAAAGGGCGTCCGAAACCATCCCTATCCCGACGGGCCGGTCGATCACGACGTGCCCGTGCTGGAAGTCAAGGACCCCGACGGCAAGCTGCGTGCGGTATTGTTCGGCTACGCCTGCCACTCGACGACTCTGGGTTTCTATCAATTTTGCGGCGACTACTCGGGCTTTGCCACGCGGTACTTGGAGGAGGCGCATCCGGGCATGACGGCCCTTTTCATGGCGGGCTGCGGTGGCGATCAGAACCCGTATCCTCGCGGCAAGCTGGAGTTGTGCCAGCAGCACGGCCGGGCACTTGCCAATGGAGTCGAGGCCGCCTTTCAGACCTACGAGCGACCGCTTGCCGGCCCATTGCGGATGGCGCTGGATGACGCGGTCCTGGAGTTTGCCGCGCCGCCGGGCCGCGAGCAACTCGAAAAGGAGGCGAAGTCGAAAAACAAGTACGAACGCCGACACGCGGAAATCCTGCTTGCGGAACTAAAAGACAAGGGCAAGATACACACCACCTACCCGTGCCCCTTGCAGGTCGTCCGCTTCGGAAAGGACCTGACCCTGATCGCACTGGGCGGCGAGACGGTGATCGCCTACTCGCTGCGGCTGAAGTCCGAATTGGCTCCTCGGGCCGTTTGGGTGGCCGGCTACTCGAACGACGTCTTCGGATACCTGCCATCACTGAGGGTCCTTAACGAAGGCGGATACGAAGGCGGCGGGGCGACGCGATACGGCTCGCACCCCGGCCCGTTCGCGCCCTCGGTCGAAAAGCTGGTTATGGACAAGCTGCACGAATTGCTCAAGAAAACGCAGACGCCAAAGAGCAAGGAAGGCAAGTCGTAGGGTGCGTGCTTGCACGCACGTGAATTCGGACAATCCGGCCAAGGCACTCTCTACCACGTGGCCTCACACCGGCAACTTTGCCTGTTGACCCCCTGCCGCTATAATACATGGTTTATCCTGGGGCACTCCCCCATCATACGCAGGAGGTCACGCCATGCCGCCGGAGGTGGTCGGCCGGCTCGTCGAGCGATTCCACAGTCATCGCCAGGCGTATAGTTCGGGCCAGTACAACGAGGCCCAGCTTCGCCAAGAGTTCCTCAACCCGCTGTTCGAGGCCCTCGGTTGGGACGTCTACAACAAGCGTGGCTTGTCGGAAGCCTACAAGGAGGTGATCCACGAGGCGGCCATCAAGGTCGGCAGCCGCACCAAGGCCCCCGACTACTGTTTCCGGGTGGGCGGCGGCGTGCCGACGTTCTTCGTCGAAGCCAAGAAGCCCTCGGTCGATATCCGCGAGGCCCTCAGCCCGGCCTATCAACTCCGCCGCTACGCCTGGCGCGCCAAGCTGCCGGTGAGCATCCTCAGCGACTTCGAGGAGTTTGCCGTCTACGATTGCCGCATCCGCCCGGTCAAAACCGACAAGGCCTCCACCGCCCGGGTCCTGTACCGCAAGTACACCCAGTACGTTCTCAAACGGGTGTCACCTATGGGGTTGACTCTGGAAATACAAGGTGTACAATGCGGTAGTTGTACGTGCAGGTTGTCGTGTTGACACCCGTATGATACCACACACGCCCTTTGTAGTGGTGTGGCCCGGTAAGAAAGTGGCCCGGGGCGATATGACACCCCGGGCCGGGCAGCCAACCTAATAGGAGGTTCACCACCATGCCCGATTCTACTGCGCCGCGGGCGCGACAGAAGCCCGACTTGAGCACGCCGGAAGCACGCCAGGCACTCAAGCCCCGCCCCGATTTCCCGTTGTTTGCTCACCGTACAAAACGGTGGGCGAAGAAGGTCCACGGCAAACTAGTCTATCTAGGCCCCGTTACCGCCGAACCCGGCCACGGGGCACAGGCTGCGTTGGAAAGGTGGCTTGACGGACAGGACTACTATCTAAGTGGCAGGACCCCGCCGACGGACGCTACGGACAGGAATGCCCTTACCGTGGCCGAACTCTGCAATCAATTCTTGAATCACCGCAAAGGCAAGGTTGAGGTTGGCAAATTGAATCCGCGAACTTGGCAGGATTACCACCAGTTGTGTAAGCGACTCGTTGAGCACTTCGGACGATCCCGGGCCGTGGCCACCCTTGAACCAGCCGACTTCAGTAGCCTACTGCGGAAGCTAGCAGAGACGCTAAAGTCGCCGGCATCGCAACAAGTGGCGATTCGCCGGGTACGGTGCGTGTTCAATTATGCCGCCGACTACGATCTTGTCCCGCACGCCATAAAGCTACCCAAGGACTTCGCCGTGGGGGGGAGAGAATTGCAGAAGGCACGAGCCCAGGCAAAGCGGACACACGGCCCCCGGCTCTTTTCGCCGGCCGACATCCACGCCATATTGGAAGCGGCGAACGTCCACACCCGGGCAATGATTCTGATTGCCCTGAATTGTGGTTACGGAAACACCGACATAGCCCTTTTGCGTGATTCCGACTTGGACCTGGACGGCGGGTGGGCGACTCTTCCAAGGAGCAAGACGGGTGCCGAGCGGGCTTGTCCATTGTGGGCCGAAACCATTGCGGCCATCCGGGTATCACGGGCCAGACGCCCGGAACCCATATCCGAGGTTACATGGCACTTGCCGACGGGGCCGATTGCGGACCTTACCTTCTTGACCCGCCAGGGCAAGCCGATCGTTCGGTTGGATTCGAGAGACGGGGACCTTGCCCGAGCTATCAGCCGGGACACGATTTCCGACACATTCCGGCGATTACTGGAGGGTCTGAACCTGTACCGGCACGGGTTGTCGTTTTATACGCTCCGCCACACATTCGAGACCGTCGGCGGCGAGTCGGTCGACCAGGTAGCCGTCGACCATATCATGGGCCACAGCCGGGGTGACATGGCAAGCGTGTATCGGGAGAGAATCTCGGACGAACGGCTCCAGGCCGTGACCGATCACGTCCGGCAGTGGCTGTTCGACGTTGACGAAACCAAACCAGAGGAATAAACTCAATTTTGCCGGGTGCGGGCGAAGATCACGCCCTTGCGGCCGGTTGGCTTGCTTGCGTTCCATCCTTCGCAAGCGGCCGGCCGGCGGCCCGGCGAAGAAAGGATGGATCATGATGGATGCTATCTCAGAACTGCGTTACAGACTGAAATCCTTCCTGCAAATCTGCAAGACTGACGCATCTACCCCCGAGTGCGGCGGGAACACGACGACTGTACCGCTCGCCACATGGAATGACGGACAGATCGGCGATACGCTCAAGGCCGTGGTCCTGGAAGCGGAGAAACGCGGACTGGGCGACCGGGCAGAGGCGGTTCTTCTCCGGTTCTTCGAGCCTCTGCCGGAACCGATTCCTGCCATCGAAGAGGCCATGCGGTTCGTCGAACGGCTGGACGCGATGAAGCCGGCGGCAATCGAGCCCACCGAGTCGGCGATAGAGCAGGGCGACGACTCCGGGGTGGCCGACGCGCCGAACGTTTCAAGCAACGAAGGAAAGGGCGTTGCGCCCCGCAACGATTGGCTTCTCCGGCAATACGAAGACAAAGGAACAGATACCTACCACAAACCTGCGAAAGTCTTCGCGAAATGGGACATTATGACAAATGAAGACCGGGCAGGGATATGCCCTGACTCCCCAAACAAGGTTAGCAAAGCAACGGTCGCGAAGAGTATCAAGCGCGCCCAGGCGGCGCGCGATGGCAAACCGGCCAAGCGAAAACGCGCACCGCGAAAAAAGCCTTAATCGGGAAAATGTCCCGCGTTGTCCTGCGTTGTCCCGCGTTCTTGTCCCTCTTTTCGGCTTTGCGGTGTCCCGCGTACCCCTGCGATAATCGGGGGAATGACAAAGCTACTCACAGACATCGAAACGGCGGACTTGCTCAGACTCACACCGCGCCAAGTTATTCGTTTGGCGAACCGTGGCGAGTTGCCGAGCGTCATCTTCCCGAATCGTGAACTGCGATTCGACCGCGCGGACCTGGAGCGATTTGTCGAAGCCCACAAGCGTCCCGCGACGGGGGAAGGGGGTGCCCAGTGATCCGCACCGCTTCCCCGCCACGCTGTTTGACCCCACCGCTACTTGCGAAGCACTGGGGAATCAAGCCGGACCGCGTCATCGCCTTTATTAAGGCCGGCCACCTCGCCGCTTTCAACGTTGCCAGCGACGGCAGCACGCGAGCAAGGTGGCGTATCTCGTGGGACGCGGTGGTCGCCTTCGAGAATTCGCGATCCGCAGCACCGTTGCCCCGGCCGTCGCGTCGTCGGCGGCGAGACCCGGCAGTCACGGAGTATTTTTGAGGATGGAAACTAGCATGAAACGAAACAATTATCAGGTGGCCGACTTGGAAAAATTCATCCGCGACCGGACCGTCCACACCGGCGAGGCGGTGACGTGATCGCAACTTACCAGTCTAGACCGATAAAGCGCCGGAAGCGCCGGACCAAGGGAGAGATCGACTCGATCTGTGAGTCGATGCACGGCTTACTGGCCGAAGAGCATCCTATGTCCGTCAGGCAGATCTTCTATCGGTTGGTCGGTATGGGCGTCGTCGACAAAACCGAACCGGAGTACAAGAACACGGTCATACGTCTGCTGGGATCCATGCGACGTTCGGGCGAAATCCCCTTCGCCTGGTTGGCCGATGCTACGCGATGGCAGCGCAAGCCACAAACTCCCTCTTCCCTGGAACGTATGCTGGAGAACACGGCGGAATTTTATCGTCGCTCGGTGTGGGACAACCAGGACGCCTATGTCGAGGTCTGGCTCGAGAAGGAAGCGCTGGCCGGCGTGTTGTACGACGTGACGGCCAAGTGGGATGTTCCGTTGATGGTCACGCGGGGCTATCCGAGCATTTCCTATCTACACACCGCGGCCGAGGCCATGCAGTGGGAGGAAAAGCCGTGTTACCTCTATTACCTTGGCGACCACGATCCGAGCGGCGTAGACATTCCCCGCAAGGTCGAAGTGGACTTGCGCGAGTTTGCTCCCGAGGTCGACCTGCACTTCGAGCGGGTCGCCGTCAACCTGGAGCAGGTCGAGAAGTGGGGACTGCAAACGCGGCCGACGAAGAAAACCGATTCCCGGTCCAAGGGGTTCGAGGGTGAGTCTATCGAGGTCGACGCCATCCCGCCGGCGCAACTCCGCGAACTGGTCGTCGATTGCATCGAGCAACACATCGACCCGGACGCGCTCCGCCAGATGCGTCGCGTGGAGGCCGCCGAGCGCGAGACGTTGCAGGGAATCATCCGGGGGCTGGAGGAACTAGGGTGACGATCCAAGACGTACTCTCACGATTGACCGACGCGCGACAAACCGGCGACGGGCAATGGGAATCGCGCTGCCCGGGCCACGCCGACAATCGGGCCAGCCTATCTATCGGCCAGGGTGACGACGGCCGACTTCTTGTTTGCTGTCACGCCGGCTGCGAAACGAAGGACGTTCTTGCCAAGATCGGCTTGACTCTCAGTGACTTGATGCCTTCCGGTAACGGCGATGGCCGAGCCGACGTCAAGCCGCGCATCGTGGCAACCTACGATTATCGTGACAAAAATGGCGAACTACTTTTCCAGGCGTGTCGGCGTGAACCGAAAGGTTTTTTCCAACGTCAACCCAAGTCCGGCGGCGGCTGGGCCTGGAATCTTCAGGGTGTCCGGCGAATACTCTACAGATTGCCGGAATTGCTGGCCGCCGATCCTACCGAGCCGGTTTTTGTCGTGGAAGGCGAGAAGGACGTCGACCGGCTGGTCGGCCTGGAGCTGGTCGTGACATGTAACTCCGGCGGGGCGTCCAAATGGCGGGACGAATACAACGAATCGCTACGCGGCCGGCAGGTGGTGATTCTGCCGGATAATGACGCGCCCGGCCGAAAGCACGGCGACCAGGTGGCTCGAGCGCTGCAGGGCGTGGCCGCGTCGGTCAAGGTGCTGGCGTTGCCCGGCCTAGCCGAGAAGAGCGACGCGAGCGACTGGTTGGATGCTGGCGGCACCGCAGAAGAGTTGATGCGGCTGGCCGATGAAACGCCGGAATGGGAACCGTCGGAGCCGACAGTTGACGCGCCCCGGGCGGTCTTCGATTTCCCTCTGACCGATACCGGACTTGCCGAAAGGTTCGCCGCGCAGCACGCCAAGAACGTCCGCTACTGTCACCCGTGGGGTAAATGGCTGGTTTGGGATGGCACCCGATGGGCTGTCGATGACGCCGGCCGTCTTCAGCAACTCGCCAAGAAAACCGCCCGATCTATCCTGAACGAAGCGGCCAGCGAACCGGACGGTGAACGGTGCAAAGCGCTGGCTCAATTCGCTATGGCATCCGAGTCGATGGTCCGCCGACGGGCTATGCTCAGCTTGGCGCAAAGCGAAACCGGAATACCGATCCGCCCGGACGCACTCGATACCGATCCGTGGCTGTTGAATGTCACAAACGGCACCCTGGACTTGCGCACCGGCCAGCTACGTGCGCACCGACGCGACAACCTGATAACAAAGTTGGCACCGTGCAAGTTTAACCCCGATGCAACGGCCCCAAAGTGGGAAAAGTTTCTGGCTGATATCTTCGCCGGCAACAGCCACGTTTCCACGTTTGTCAGGCGGCTGCTCGGCTATTGTCTCACGGGGGATGTTTCCGAGCAGATTCTACCGATCCTGTACGGCACGGGGGCAAACGGCAAGAGTACCCTGGTCGGCGCGTATATGGATGTTCTCGGGCCGGACTATTGCATCAAAGCGCCCGCCGACTTTGTCCTAATGAAACGCGGCGAACACCCCACGGCACAAGCTGACCTCTTCGGTAAACGATTCGTTGCGTGTATCGAAACCGACGAAGGCCGCCGGCTTGCCGAAAGTCTGGTGAAAGATCTCACGGGGGGAGATCGAATTCGAGCGCGGAGAATGCGAGAGGATCATTGGGAGTTCAAGCCAACCCACAAGCTCGTACTCGCAACGAATCATCGGCCGGAAATCCGTGGCACTGACTACGCAATCTGGCGACGCATCGCGCTGATCCCGTTCAATGTTGCTATCCCCGAACGGGACCGCGACAAGCGATTGCCCCAGAAGCTTCAGGCCGAAGCGGAAGGCATCTTGGCATGGTGCGTGCAAGGGTGTCTCGACTGGCAGCGGGACGGCTTGGCAGCACCCGAAGATGTACAAGTCGCCACCAGCGACTATCGCCAAGAGCAGGACTTGATCGGCACGTTCTTGGCGGAATGTTGTCTGGTTGAGTCCTTTGCGACGGCCAAGGCCAGTGACTTGCTCAACGCCTATCGGGAATGGAGTGGGGACAAAAAGGCCACTCAACGTCGGCTCAGCAATACCTTGATCGAGCGGGGATTCGAGCGGTACACAAATAACGGCGTTTGGTATCAAGGAATTGGGCTGGCCGAATGAATACCCCCACTATTGGCGAATGCAACGGAGGGAACGGAAGGAACGGAAGGACTTTTCGGTATAAGCGCTATACGAGAGAGCTTCTATTGCGCAATAGGGAAATGTCCTTCCGTTCCTTCCGTTCCTTCCGTGAATTGAAAACAAGGGGAAGCTGTGAAAGATAGGCAACCAACCCCCCGCCGACTTAGGAAACCACGCACCCCCAAACGTAAGGGGGGGCCGTGGCCACCACCCGAATACTGCCTGCCCAGCCTGGCAGATTTAGAACGACCCGGCCGGCCAGCCCCCGAGCCGAGGCAAGCATACCCCTCCCGGGGGGAAGGGTCCTTCCAGGGGTCATTACTGGGGGTTTCCCACCCCTCACTTCGGTCCTTTCGTGTACGGAGTTGCAAAAAGCGAATAGTAGGGAAAGCTAGTATTATGAAAAACACCAGCCAAAATCCGACGAACGAGCCGCCCGGCGCCGTGGTCGATCCATTTTCCGATCTTCCCTCCGTTGACGTGGGGACCCTGCAAGCAGTCTTCCCCAGCCCGGCCGACGACGTTCAGAACGCTTCCGTCGGGATCGAGTCGCAGAAGCTGGAGCGACGAGCGACGAAGCGGCAATACCTGAATCAACTGGCAGTCAGTAACGCGGCCGAACACCTCGAGCGCCTGCCCGATCCGGGCGAGAGCTTCCACGGGGTAATGTCGGGAAACTTCCACGCCTTTGCATTTCTTCCAGCCATCATCCGGTTGGCCGCCTGCCCAGCGACGGAAGTGCATATCGCCACTCTTGGGTTCAACCGGAACAACACGCTGGAATTGTTCGACCTGTTGGACCGGGGCGACGTCCAGCAATGTGGCTTCCTGTTCAGTACGTACTACCGCTCGAACGAACCCGAAACGACCGACGAGCTAATCAGCTGATTGCAGCCCCGAGGCCAGCGGGTGGCCGTGGTCCGCAACCATGCGAAGATCATCTTGGTCAGGATGATCGACGGCCGGTCCTTCACCTGGGAGAGCAGCGCGAATATGAGATCATGCCACAACGTCGAACAATGCTGTTTGACCCACGACGCCGGCCTACTCCACTTCCATCGGGAATGGATCGACGACCTCTTGAGCAAAAGCAACAGCCGATGACCAGTCCACCTAAGCCACCGAAGCACCTCAACAAATCGGCCCGCACCAAGTGGAGGGAGCTTGCCCCTACCTTCCAGGACTGGACCCAAGCCACGGCCGACGCCTTGACGTGCTACTGCGCCGCGTGGGGCCGCCTGGTCGACGCAGAAGCGAAGTTGAAGGAGTTGGGCACGGTGATCAAGAGCGCCGCCGGGTTCGCCGTGGTGAGCCCCTACGCTGCCGTACAGAAGGACGCCCAGCGGCAGTTGCGACAGTGGGGCGACGTACTCGGACTGCACAAGAAAGCGGCGGCGGGCCGGAAGGAAGTCGACGCGGGGCCCGTCGGGGAGCTGCTGGCCGAGACCCATGCGGAAAACGAGGCGGTCGGGAAGCTGCTGGCGGAGTACGGAGGATCGAACCCATTGAAACCAGGGAGCCCCCATCCGTGACGACGTGGAACGACACACCGATTTGTTTCGTGACTCGGGCGTCATGCCCTGCCTGCGGCTGCTGCCAGTACATCGCGATCCGCTCCATGCCACGGGAGTCGGACGGCAGCAAGACGCTGAGGGTCGTCTGCCGGCGATGCTCCGGCCGTTTTCTGATCGTCAGTGAGCCGCCGGAAGAAAACTTCGCACGGCTGCCAGAATTTGGCAATTCCCGGTGTGGCACGGATATACTTTGACTTGAAGGAGGCAAACGCCATGCAACTGATTCGAGCAATTCTGAACCGACTCGGCATGGGCGGAGGCGACTCGCCCCCGACTACGCGATACGTTTGTGAAGGGGACTTGCCGCTAGACCCTGCGGAACTGGTCGAGGCCGGCACCATCAAGCCGTGGCGGACGTCGGCGGACGGCCAGGCGTGGTTTCGCGTTTCCGGCGGGCCGATCGACGGCAACGATGGAGGGACGACCGATGCTTGACGCCGCCCTTTTGTCGGACGCCAAAACCCTCGCCTACGAGGTCGCGCCCGAGCTGCGCGACCAGCCGCTCTACATCGTCGATGCTTCCGTGTTCGACGGTCTGCTGAGTGGGCAGTGCGATTGTCTCGGCTGGGCCGCCGATGGCGTCGTAACACATTACGACTTTCGCTCATGCATCGGCGACGAGTGGCGGGGCCCCGGGCCGATCATCTGCCTGAGGTCAGATGAGATCATCGAAGAGTGGCCGGGCGAACATTTTCGCGTCGGCGTGCTGAACGTGCTTTTGCATGAGATCTCGCACGTTCTCCCCCCGGCCAGCCTTCCGAAAAACGATTGCGCGGACTTGCTCGACACGCCGAAGATACGCGAATGGCAACGCAACAAGCGCGTTGAGGCAGAATCGCTCCCATCTCCCGAACCGGGAACGCCTGCTGATTGGCACGGCCCGCAATTTGTGCGGGTCGCATCACACCTTTGGGCACGCTCGACGCTGGCCGGCTGGAATATCCCATCGTTTAATCTGTTTGGTGGCGCGTGCTGGTATATCAGCCAAGCGCCGCATTTCGTGGCAGCCCTGCTGGCCGAGATCGTCACCATGCGAACGGCATGTTTCGGGGAGATCGTTTCCCGCCCGCCGCCCGAAGCCTTCACCGAGCTTTGGGGGGGCTGCCTTAATTTGTACTTCAACCGTAAAGGGAACGCAGACCATGACTGAGATCGTCAACAAGAGAAGCTTCGACGCCGACGATAGCGAACGTCAACGCCGACGTGCCGACGTTCGCGAGGCGGCAGCACGCGATGAACTGACGCTGGCTCCCATCGGCTTGTGGCAAGCCGACATCGAGAGCAGCCGGCGACGCGCTGATGAAGCAGCCGACGCACACACCGCTGGTTGCGTTCCATGGCAAGCGGAGTTAACCGAGCTGGAGCAAGCCGCTATCGCCAGAATCGGCCAACGGCAGCCGGCCGATGAAACAGCCGACGCGCAGCGGGCTGAACTGTTGGCCCTCATCAACGAATCGAACAAGACTTTGGAGGCAGCGGTCGCACGCGAGAACGACGTTCAGGGCGAGCTGCGGCAGAGGATCCGCCGGCTGCAAACCGGAATCACCCAACCGTCTATCACCTTACAGCGGCTGGCCCAACCACCGGCGGCAAGCCCGCGGTTGCTGGTCGCGATGTTCATCACGCAACAGCGCACCGCACACGCCACGGCACGAGTCGCGGCTGCGAAAACCGGGTTGAAAATCACAGAGAGCAATCTCGACGCGATTCGTCGCCACGTGGTTTCCGGCGACCTGAATATTCACTCGCACAAGCAAACGTGCTGGCAAGCCGAACTTGCAGCGGCCGAAAGTGAGGTGGTCGCGGCGCAGGCCGAGGGGCGAGAGGTGCACCGGGCGCTGATCGACGAATGAGCGCGCGTTCTTGGGGCGTCGCTCGCCGCGTGGCCGGTGGTTCTCGGCCGCGCGGTTTTTTTTCACGGCCGGTTATGGCCGAGCAGCAGGCGGCCGCACAGGAGGCCGTCTAACGGCCAGTTGCCGGCAGGGGACTTAGAGTCGCCTTGCCCCATCAGCACGCACTGACGGGCACGTGGTGGCCTCGAACCATACCGGTCGGTCCGCCGAACGGCGTTTGGGCGAGATTCTGGCCGAGACGCCAAAGGCAACAGGGGGGCAAGGTAAACGCGGCGCTTCTATTGTGCGGTCCCCACAGGGCACTACACATTCTGACGAACCCACCCTCGATGAGTTGGGCATCAAGAAGAAGGAACGAGCCACTGGAGCGGATAAGGGCAGACGCTCGAAGTAAGGGTTCCCGTAGGGCACCGTTACCCAACGCCCCGCCTACCCTTGAGGAACTCGGCATCAAGAAGTATGCCCTAGGGCATAAACGTCCCTCATTTTGGACCGCCTATCAGGAAGTACGCACCGATAAGATCACGGGGTTGGCTGAGCAGACCCTACGTCTGCACGCCAGCATGGCAGGACAGTTTGAATTGTTGACGCGGATCAACAATCTGTCTTACCAGCACCACCGCGAAGTTGCGTCTATCAAGCTCATCGCCACCGACGAAGGCGGCGGAGATCACGGGGCAGCCTCAAGGTACGCTCCAGAATTATGCGAGCGTTTCGTCACAGTTTGAATTTTCACGACGTCGGGAAGGTTTGGGATACTCACACCACTGCGAAGCCGCGTCCATAAAACAGATCACCACCGACGAAGACGGCAAGCTATCCCTATCCGACGAACCGGACCACGACAAAATAGCCGACCCGCCAGTGATCCGACCAGGCCGACGGGCAGTGTCCAGCAAGGGCAGCGGACGGAAAAGCGGGTGTCACTGACACCCGCAGCCGGCATTTAGAGGGTGTTTTCGGGGGTTTGCGAGAAGTGCCGAGAGTGGCCGGAAAGCCTATAAATATAGGGTTTTACGGGGTATTCGCCGGGCCAAACGTAGCTACACCCAGTACGTGGATTGTTGGGACGAGTTGTGCGGTCTGTTTTCGCCGGAGGCCATCCGCCGTGGGGACCTGGACAAGTTCATCTCGTCCAAGAAGGTCAAGAAGGGCACGGCCGAGGTGGACACCGCGTTTCTGGACGAGATCGAGTCCTGGCGCCACGAGCTTGCCCGAAACATCGCCCTGCGCAACCCGCGGCTCTCCCAGCGGGACGTCAACTTTGCCGTCGGCCGGCCCATCGACCGGGTGATCTTCCTGCGGATGTGGGAGGACCGGGGCCTCGTGCCGGACGCCACGGTGGGCGGGCTGATCACCGGCACGAGTGTGTACCGGCGGTTGGGCGAGTTGTTCCAGCGGGCGGACGAGCGTTACAACTCGGGCCTGTGCTATTTCACGCCGGAGAAAGACCGCGGCGATGCCGACGAGTTGACCCTCGGATTGACAATCGACGACAAGCCGCTC
>JAUWJC010000369.1 GCA_030607895.1 Pirellulales bacterium | reverse complement strand
CCGGGCTAACTGTCACCCGCATTTGAATCAGGCCACAACTGATAACTGACTACTGATAACTGACTACTAACCACTGCGTCACAAACCCTGCGTCACAAACCCGCAATCTATGGCCGCGTCGAGTATAAAGCGGGTTAAATTGGCTATCGAGGCTCTCCGGCCGTCGATCGAGACCACAAGCGGCAGTGTTAGTCACTTGGAGAAACAGGCCAACGACATCGGTATGTCGAACAACTCGCTGCTGGCCTGGACCAAACAGCAAATCGACGATCTCCGGCAACGCCAACGCCGACTCATTGAACTGGCCGAGGATCTAGAGAAAACCGTCCTGAACATCGACGCCAGGAACAGGGCCCAGGGGCTAATTAAGCTGGCCGGACAGGCGGAACATGCGGGTGACGTCGACGACGCAATCAGCAAGTACAAGCTGGCACTCCAAGCGTGGCCGAACCAACCTAAGATCAAGCAGCGCCTCGACCAACTCCAGAAAACCTGGAGCCTTAAGGGACCCGAACATGAGGAGGCACGGAACTTCGTCTATCAGAAATGGGCGCAGGCCCAAGTAAACCAACTCGAATCTCTATTGCCGGAGGTCCGAAAGGCATTTGAGGTGTTCAAACGCCTGGACGACTACCTCTCGGCAACGAAACTGACGAAGGTCAACGGCGAGCACCTCAGAGAACTGACGGACATTGTGGAATTGCTCGCCGGTCGTAACACCGAAAAGGACCGTCAAGAATGCACGAAATACGAAAAACTCACCAAGCAAGTCGTGCAGCTTCAGTTGGAAGTGGTCGAGTATCTGAAAAACCGGTCGGAAGGAGGGCAGTCCGAGCCTCCGCCGACCACGCCTGCCAGCGACGAGAAACCGGCGGCAAACGACGAAAGCGGGGGAATTGCTCCCTCGGATCTTGACGACAAGGAAGAACCCCCAATCAACCCGTGAACAAACCTGGACGCCGATAGTCGGCGGATGCTGCTTGTGAAAGAATGGTTTCAAGAATTCGCATAGCCCTCGTTCTGGTCGTTTGCCTGTTGCTGGCCGCCTTGATCGGACTCGGACGTTGGCAGGCGAACCGTCAGGCCGATTCCGCCGGTGCCGCACTCTCACACGAGAGCTGTCGGCAATGCCACCCGGCGGTGTGGAAACAGTGGGAAGCTTCGTTCCACTCCCGCGCGTGGAGTGATCCAAACGTACAGGCGGCATTTAAGCATTTCGGCTTCGATCGCAAGTGCCAATCGTGCCACGCGCCGCAGCCGGTATTGACCACCGGGTTGACCAAACCGGTCGAGTTGCGCGAACGACAACGCCAAAGCGGGGTGAACTGCTTGAGTTGTCACTACCTGGCAGACCGCCGCGGCGTGGCGGCTCGACATACTATTGCTGACGCACCATGCCGGCCCGTGCAGCGACCGGAATTGACCGGGAGTCGGATCTGCGGCGCGTGCCACGACGCAATTCATCAGGACTGGCGGAAGAGTCGCTTTCGGACCGAGGTGTCTGTAAATGGGGAGAAGACCTGCCAGGACTGCCACATGCCTACAATCGCAGACCGCCAGCGCGGCCGCAGTCATCTCTGCTTGGGTGGCCATCACGCCGCCACGGTCCGCCGCGGCGTTCGGATGAGTTGTCGCAGGCAAGGTGGGGAACTGATCGTTTCAGTTACAAACCATGCCACGGGCCACAATTTCCCCGGCGAACGACACAATAGGGTACTGCACGTACAGGTGTTTCAGCAGAATGCGGTGGGTGAAATTATTCTTGCCCAACAGGAACTCATCAAGGGCATTACCCCGTTTCGCGGAGAATCGAGTGCTGACGAAATCCGCGCCGGCCAAACCTTCGAGGCCAGATTCCCAATCGTCGAGCCGCCCGTCGTGACCGACGTGCGGCTGCTGTACAGAGCATTTCCCTGGCTCACCGACCGGGATGCGCTGTTGGTCCATCACTTGAAGCTGAACTTAGAGAAACTAAACCATGAAGACGGGCCTTGACTGCCGGCTGGGTGTGCTTGCATTAGTGCTGATCTCGCTCGGCATATTGGGTTGCCGGCAGCCAACCGGACCTGAAGGGGTGGTGTATGTCGCCGTGGATCGAGGCCAGTCGGAGCCGATTCTGAAACGGTTCGAGTTGCAAACCGGTATTCGTGTACGGCCCGTCTACGACGCCGAGGCCGCCAAAACGACCGGATTGGTCACGCGGCTGCTGGCCGAATCGGCGCGGCCGCGGTGCGACGTGTTCTGGAACAACGAACCGGTCCAAACGCTCCTGCTGGCCGACCGAGGCCTCCTCGACACATATCAGCCTTCCGCGGCCGCGGATATCCCGCCCGCCTACAGGGATCCTGCCAGCCGCTGGACCGGCATTGCCACGCGGGCTCGGGTGATCGTGTACAACACCAAGTACGTCTCGCCTGACGAAGTGCCGCGGAGTATTTTCGATTTGACGTCGTCGAAATGGCAAGGAAAGGTGGCCGTTGCCAATCCGCAGTTCGGGACTACGAGAACTCACATCGCCGCGCTGTTCGCCGTCCTCGGACAGCAACAATCGCAACAGTGGCTACGCGACCTGCTGGCCAACCGGGTGCGAATCGTCGACGGCAACGCGATGGTGAAGAACCTGGTCGCTCGGGCAAACCCCGAGACTTCACCTATCTATGTCGGCTTGACCGATACGGACGACGTTCTTTCCGGCCGGGCCGATGGCGAGCCCGTGGACATGATCTACCCCGACCAGGATTCCTTCGGTACACTCGTTCTACCCGGCACGGTGTGTCTAGTTCGCGGGGCACCCCATCCGAAACACGCACGCCGGCTTGTCGAGTACCTGGTGGCACCCGAGGTGGAATCTCAACTGGCCACCGGTCGGGCCGGATTCATGCCGGTGCGTGCCGATACGCCGGCCGGAAAGGCTGTTGCCCGACTCGGCACCCCACGGGCGATGAAACTGACATGCGAGTTACTGTTGGAACAGCTTGAACCCAGCAGCCGGTGGACCAGGGAGCATTTTCATCCGTGACTGTTTCTTCACGCCTCAAACGCCGAATCCAGGACCAATTCCACTGCGTGTCCATGCCGGCAATCCTGGTTACCGTGGTCCTGATATTGCCACTTGCGCTGGTGTGGTTGCCCGGCGGTCCGCCGCAACTTGCCACTTCAGGCCAAGTCCCTCGAATCGATTGGAACACTCTCGGCGCCAGCCTGGCCGTGGCCGTCGCGGCGGCCACACTGGCGGTGATGCTGGGAGCGGCACTGGCTGCGGTATTCGTGCTGACGGACTTCCCAGGCCGCGGCATCTGGGCAACCATTGCCCTGGTCCCGTTCATTTGTCCTCCCACGGTTTGGGCTTTGGGGCAAGTCTATTGCTACGGCGGCGGCGGCCTGATGGAACGATGGTGTGGAGGCGCGTGGCGTGCCGCGTGGATGTTGTCTGACGGCGGGCACTACACGGCCACTACACTCGTGCTGGCCCAGATTCATACCCCGCTGGCGATGTTGATCGTCGCTCGCGGATTGGGGCGGTTGCATCACGCGGGACTCCAGTCGGCCCGGCTGTTTCTGACTCCGCTGGGCATGGTCCGCTGGACGATCGGTGCGGTGCGGCAAGAGGCGGTGACGGCATTTCTCCTCGTGCTGGCCTTGAGCCTCGGGAACTTCGCCGTGCCCCACGTACTTCAGTGTCGGCTGTACCCTATCGATATCTACGCCCGTGCGGCCAACTACCTCGACCAAGCCGGGGCATTGTGGATTGCACTGCCGCTGCTGGCCGTTACGCTCTTTGCCGCGGCAGGTATTGCAGCAGTGGAAAGGCGCGGCCGCTACGACTCGTCCGCTCCCTCGCCGCCATGGACGCCAATTCGTCTCGGACGTAAGCGCCGGGCCGTCGCCGCGTTGTTGGTGTTGTATCTTGCGCTGAGCAGCCTTCTACCGCTGGCCGCCATGGTCTACGAGTGCAAGTCACCCGGCCACTTTCTGGAAACGGTCCTCGCCGCGGCCCAGGAGACGGAAAACACGCTCCGAATCGCACTGGGAGCCAGCCTCGTGGCTTGCCTTGCGGGAGTGGTGGTCGGCATCTGGGTGTCCACGCGCGGCCGGCTGGTAATCGACATTCTGGCAATCGCGCCGCTGGCCGTGCCGACACTCGTGCTGGGCTTGGCCTACCTGCGATTCTACAATCGGAGTTGGCCAATTGACCTGTCCGTGCTCGGTAACACCAGCGTGCTGGTGACGCTCGCGCTGGCCGCACGAGGCTGGCCCTTCGTAAGCCGGATTGTGGCCACGGGCCGGCGGCGCATCGCACCGCAGTGGCACGAGGCCGCCAGCTTGGGTGGACTCCGCACGCTGGGAAGGTGGCGATGGATCACCGGACCACTCATCGTGGATCACGCCGCCGCCGGCGCCTTGGTGGTCTTCATCCTGGCCGCCGGCGACGTTGAAATCAGCCAGATGCTTTGCGCCCCGGGGTCCGGCACGTTGGCCGTGCGGCTTTTCACCTTCCTGCATTTTGGGCCAACCTATGTGGCGGCCAACCTGGCCCTGCTGCAATTGACCATTGTCGTCGCACCCGTGCTCGTTTACTTCCTGCTAGCCAACCGCTGCCTTCAAATTGTCTGACTCGCTTGAGTTGATACCTCACATGACAGTCCAGATACAATGCATTGACGTGGTGAAACGTTTTGGCACGGCAACAGTGTTGGATCGTGTGAACTGGTCGGTCCAAGCCGGTAGCGTGGTCGGTTTGGTGGGTGGATCGGGGGCGGGAAAGACGACGTTATTGCGGGTGATT
>JAUWJC010000429.1 GCA_030607895.1 Pirellulales bacterium | reverse complement strand
ACTCCCAGGGATTCGCTTCGCTCATCCCCGGGCGTTTGATGGTAGTATTTGATGGTAGTAAACGCCCGATGTTGAGCGCAGCGAAACGTCGGGAGAGCGTGCCAGCAACAACCACAAGTAACAACTCTCAATGAAAGTATCCGAACTACTTGAATCGCGTCGGCCGAACTGGCGGGAGTTGGAACGGCTTTGCTCGCTGATGGAGAGCCGATCGCGCCGCGCTATCGATGCGCCGACAGTTGTCCGGTTCTCGGCCCTGTACCGGGCGGCATGCGCCGATTTGGCGCTGGCCGACTCGTACCAGTTGCCGCTCGGCACGGTGCACTACCTGCACCAACTCGTCGGCCGGGCACACAATCAACTCTACCGCAGCCGCGCGTTTAATATATCGACTTGGGCCAGGCAGTTGTTGGTCGAGGTGCCGCGGCGCTTGTTTTCCGATAACTGCCTGCGGCTGGCGTTCTGCATCTTTTGGGGAGTCTTCCTGCTGGCGGCTGCCATGGCGTGTACCAACCCGGGCTTCGCCGAAGGGATAATCAACAAGAACATGATGGCCCAACTGGAAGAGATGTACGCCGAGCCGATGGCGGGCCGCAACGCCAACATCGGCGGGTTTATGACCGGGTTCTATCAATCGCACAACACGACGATCGGGTTGCGGTGCTTTGCCTTCGGGCTGTTGTTTGGGGTGGGTGGTTTGTTCGAGACGGTTTTCAACGCGGCCCTTTTGGGGGCCGTCTTCGGTTACATGACCACCGTGCCGCAGGGCGACAACTTCTTCCACTTCGTCACGGCGCACGGGCCGCTGGAACTGACGGCCGTCGTGCTCTCGGCCGCGGCCGGCATGAGGCTCGGTTTCTCGCTGGTCGATACGCGGGGCCTGACACGCGCGGCGTCGCTCCGTCGGGCGTCGGGCGAGGCCATGCCCACCATGGGCGCCGCCATGGTGATGTTCCTGCTGGCCGCATTGATCGAGGGCTTCCTCTCGCCGTCGGCGGCGCCCTATTGGATCAAGGCGGTGGTGGCCGTGGTGTCGGCCGGCATGTTGACGTTCTACTTCGTAATCCTCGGTTATCCGCGAGGCCGTTAATGTTGCAGTTGGACCAGAACCGAATTGCGATCCGCCAGCGAGACTACGTCGACATACTCGACCTGGCCCTGAAGGTAATCCGCACCCATGCCGGTCCGTTGGGGTTGGCGCTGGCGGCCGGGGTGCTTCCGATGGCCCTATTGAACGCCTGGCTTCTGGCCGACTACCGCGAGCCGGACTTCGATCTCGGCTTTCCCGCCACGTACATGTGGTACATGATGTTGTTGGTAATCTGGCAGTCGCCGCTGGCAATGGCCCCCACAACGCTGTACCTGGGTAAGGCCCTGTTCGTCGGCCGGCCGGAACTCCGCACAATCGCCCGGGATTTCCGCGATTCGCTGCCGCAACTGCTAATCTACCAAGTGCTGGTGCGAGCCGTGATGGTCTGGGCGATTGTCCCCTGGTTTTTCCTGTTTGCCTGGTGGCCCTACCTGAACGAGATAATATTGCTCGAGCGCAATCCGTTTAGGGCGAAAACCTCACGCCAAATCTCGACTTGGCGCCGCTCGCGGACACTTCACGCCGGTCAGACGGGCGATCTGTTCGCCCGATGGCTCGGCTCGATGGTGCTGGGTGGATTGCTGCTGGCGTCGATTTGGTGTTCGATTTGGTGCGTGCGCGGCATGTTGGTTGCCGAGTGGGAGTGGGCCGAATCGATGTTCACCGTTTATTTTCCGCTGGCGCTGTGGCGGGTGGTTGGTTACTTCTCGGTCGCCCGGTTCCTTAGCTACCTGGACTTACGGATTGGCCGGGAGGGCTGGGAGGTAGAACTGGCGATGCGCGCCGAACAGGCCCGGCTGACGAGACAATTGACATGGGACGAAGGATGAGAAAAAGGCTCTTTGAGGATGTAACCGTTCACGCGGTTCGGTCTATGAACGCCCGGTGGTTGAGCGTAGCGAAACCCCGGGGTTTCGCTACGCTCAACCACCGGGCGTTTTCACATCATTGCATCTTGCCGGTCCTTGCGGCAACCGCTCCGCGGCACTCGGTCGTTGCCGGACGCAAGGCGCTGGACCAGTGGTGGTGGAGCAAATATCCCTGGTACGATTCGACTTCCGACGGCGTGCAGCGGATCGACGTCTCCAAGCCCTGGTTTTGGGATTGGGATTGGCTCGACATCGACTGGAGGGCCTTGCTCCCGTCGCTACCCAGTTCGCTGTTGGAGTGGGTTGCTTGGATTCTGATCGTGGCGCTGCTGGTTGGGTTGATCTACATGCTTCTTCGGGCGTACTTTGCCGGAAGGCGTGGCGAGGGAACCTCTGCCGGGCGAAGTGCCGGCCCAAGTGAGGCCGAGCGGCGCGAGCGGATCGAGTCGCTCCCGTTTCCCGTCAAGGTGACACATCTCGATCTACTGGCCGAAGCCCGACGACACTACCAACAGGCGAACTACGGCGAGGCAATCAAGTACCTGTTCAGCTATCAACTGGTCCAACTCGATAAGCACCAACTCGTCCGTCTTGCCCGGGGAAAAACCAACCGCCAGTATCTCCGGGAAGTCGGGCGGCACGGGTCGATTCGGGATTTGCTCGAGCGGACGATGGTGACCTTCGAGGATTTCTTCTTCGGCAATCAGGTAATCCAGCAAGACCGCTTCGAGTGGTGCTGGACGCGGCTGGAGCAATTCGAGAGCCTCGTTGCGGAGCACGCCAATGGAATTAAGCCACGGATGAAACACGGATGAAACACGGATGAAACACGGATGAAGCACGGATAGAGAAAAGGAGGAGGGTGTTTTGATACATTTTAATATTTTGACCGGACGAATGAGACGGCACTTGAAATCCGGCCCCTTGATCCGTGTTTCATCCGTGTTTCATCCGTGGCCGAGAAAATCCAGCCTGCATCTGCTTCTGTGTGCTTGTCTTCTGGCGGCTGGATGCGGCCAGGATATCCAAACGCAATACGGCCGCCGCAAAGGGCCGGAGGCCGGAGCCAGTGTCAACGGCACGGCCGTGCTGGGGCGAATGTTCGAGCAGGCCGGGCATCGGGTGTTCTCCTGGTACTTGCTCTCGCCGCGGCTTCACCGGGCCGACTGCATCGTCTGGTTTCCCGACGACTTCAAACCGCCCTCGAAAAAAGTCCGCGACTGGCTGGAGAATTGGCTGACGGCCGAGTCTGGTCGGACGCTGATCTACGTGGGTCGCGATTTCGACGCGGCCGGCTGGTACTGGAAGCACGTCAAGCCGGGCGCCCCCAAGGAGCAGACGGCCGAAATCCTCCGCCGCGCCGGCCGCGACAAGGCCGACTTCCGCCTGGCACGCCTGAAAATGCCCGAAAAGGAAGACTGCCAGTGGTTTGCCGTCGAGAGCAAGGATCGGCCCCGTAAGGTTGCACGCCTCCGTGGAGAACCCGAGTGGTTGGAAGGGCTCGATCAGGCCGGGCTGGATATCGCACTTGGCGGCCGCCTGATCCCGCGGCCCGAGGCCGAGACTCTGCTCGAATCGGACGACGACGTGCTGATAAGCCGCCAGGAGTTTGGCGACAGCCAACTGCTGGTGGTGGCCAACGGATCGTTCCTGCTGAACCTGCCGTTGGTCAGTCACGAGCACCGCAAACTGGCCGGCAAGCTGATCGACGCGGCGGGGCCCTCGCCACGAATGGTGGTGTTTCTCGAAAGCCGTTCCGGCGGACCGCCTATCCGCGACACGGACCCCACGGCCGGAATGCCCAGCGGGCTGGAGATATTCAACGTCTGGCCGACGAACTGGATTCTGTTGCATCTGGCGATGGCGGGAATAATCTTCTGCTTCTGGCGTTTTCCGATCTTCGGCCGGCCACGCGAGCCGGAACCGGCAGCCCGGTCCGACTTCGGCAAGCACATCCGGGCACTGGCCGAGCTACTGGCCCGCACCCGCGACCGGTCCCATGCAATGACAAAACTGCAACACTACCGGCAAACGACCAGGCCGAAGGAGTAGCCGGGATTATTCACAAATGTCACCGGACTTTGAGTAATTGCTTGTTTACCAACGACTTAGACACTGCCCCCTCATTGGCACTATCCTAATGGGTTCAAGTAACGTGTAGGTTGTGACAGCGATGTATGGTCGCTT
>JAUWJC010000061.1 GCA_030607895.1 Pirellulales bacterium | reverse complement strand
CAATGCGCGCCGACGATCTCCAGACCGGCTTGGTCCGCCTGCCGACGGACTTCCGCCCGCCGGGCCGACGAGATATCGGTTACATGGTCGGAGATCGTAAACGGGGCGATTTCCAGCCCCGTGTAGCCGCATTCGGCCGCAAAGGCGAACGCCCGATCCAGCGGCCAGTCCTGAAACGTCTCGTTGCAGATGGCGAATTTCATGATTGCTCCATTGCTATTCGGCGAGTATCCGCTTCTGACGGGTTGTTTTGCCGGTTGTCTTGCGAGTTGTCTGTTTCTTGGGATCCACCTGGTCGAGTCGACGTCCGTTGGCAGTGGTCGGCGCGCTAGCCAACGGTTCCGCGGCCCCTTCGAGCGGATCGCCCGGCCTTATCTTGGCAAGCCGGCCTTTGGCGTACTGGCAATACTGTTCGGAAATCTCGTAGCCGAGGTACTTTCGGCCCAGTTTCTTTGCCACGGCCAGGGTGGTGCCGCTGCCGGCGAACGGATCGAGCACCAACTCGCCGGCGTTGCTGGATGTGCGGATGACGCGGCCGAGCAACTGTTCGGGCATCTGGCAGCCGTGCCAGCCGGTACGCTCCTTGAACGTGCCGCAGACTCGCGGGAAGTACCAGGTGTCTTGGTCCGGTTGAAACCCGTCGGGCAGGTCCTGGGGGCGGAGTATCCACGTATCGTCCGGCAGGCGTCCCTTGGGATTCGCCCGCTTGTCGCCGTAAACCAACTGCCGGGCGGACGGAACACGGATCACTTCGTCGTTGAAGGTGAACGCCTCGGGATCCTTCACCATGTGGAACAGATGGGTGTGCGACCGGCTGAACTTCTGCGTGCAGTTGACGCCGAAGGTGTAGTACCAGACGACCCAACTGCGGCAGGTCAGCCCGTGCTCCTGTTGCAACATGACCTTGAGTTCGGCCGCATAGTCGTCGCCGATGGCCAACCAGAACGTTCCGCTGGGCTTCAGCACACGAACCACCTGGGCGGTCCAGTCGCGGCTCCACGCCAGGTACTTCTCGCTTTCGAGCTTGTCGTGGTAGGAGTCGTACTGGTAGCCGATATTAAACGGCGGATCGGCGAACGCCAGATCGACGCTCCCCTCCTCAAGCCGGCCCATGCCGGCGATACAGTCTTTGTTGTATAGTCTGTTGGATGGGGGCAAGGTCTCGTTCCTCGCTATTGCTTATTCTGCCATAAGCCCCGGGGTTTCCATATTTCCAGCGACGAATGCCTGGCCGTGGACGATGACGCCAATATACTGTATTTGAGGCTTCAGGGAACGCGTACGGCGCTAGGGTATGCGTTGCGAAGCCGCAAGCGGCCGCCTTCATCCTTCCGTCTTTGGCCGCGCACCCCGGTCGTTACTTCAGTTTGGTGACCAGCCGGTCGACGGAGGCCGTGATCCGGTCTTCGCCATCGGGTGTCCAGCGCATGGCGGGCAGGCCGTATTCGCCCAAGTGGCCGCCTTCGTAGCCTCCTTCGTTCCAAACCCGACGCGACGGGATGTAAGCCGTCAGATCGTGTCGTATGAGACCTTCGACCAGCCGCAAACGTCGCTGGTTATTACCACACCCCGATGACCGTGGGCGTCCTCGATGATGAGAATCTTGATCCAGATATCGTGCAGCGTGCCTTCGGCCGGATGGTCCCGGCCGCCGTAGCCGGACATCCAGAGTGCAGCGGTGGGGGTGATTTTCACTCGTTCAAGGCCCACTTTCCAGGTCGGCCCCGTTGAGGTTGGACTGTCGGCTGCAACAACGCTGGTCGAGAGCCAGATGAAACCGACCAGACCTACCAGACCGACAAACGGGTACTGCCATCTCATCACGTGATTCTCCTTAGTCGTGTAGGTTATGCTTTAGCATAACATCTTGCCCAAATGCGTTATGCTGAAGCATAACCTACGTGACTTCTCGCCAGGCAATGATCAGTATAACCCGAATCGTGCGAATCTGTCTAGAAAAGGCAGAATGTCGGGTTGGGCCGTTTCGAGTTGCCTTCTATACTACCTCCGAGCCGCGGTGTCCTCACCGCGAGTTGCGGATACGCCAAAGTACTCATCTCGCTCCGCGAGATGGAGCTTCATCTCGCGGAGCGAGATGAGTACTTATTAGCGGGAACGGTTATCAGGAAAGGACTACAGCGTGAACGAGCCGATCATCAGCGTGTCGGGGCTGCGTGGTATTGTGGGAGAAACGCTTACGCCGGAGGTGGCGATTCGATACGCGGCGGCCTTTGCGGCCTCGATTTCGCCGGGAGTGATAGTGATCGGCCGGGACGGTCGGTCGTCGGGTGAGCTGCTCGTTCGGGCGGTTCAGGCGGGCCTCGGCGCGATTGGCCGCGACACGATCGACGCCGGCGTGGCCGCCACGCCACCCATCGGAGTTCTGGTCCGGCAGTACCAGGCCGCCGGTGGTGTGCAGATCACTGCCAGCCACAATCCGCCGCCATACAACGGCATGAAGCTCTTTTCGGCCGAGGGGCGCGTGATTTCGAGCGGGCCGGGCCAGGAAGTCCTCGCCCGATATCGGAGCGCTTCACCCGACTGGGTCCGACACGATCGGCTGGGTACCGTGCAGTCCTGCCCCGACTCGCTCGCCGTACACCTGAACGCCGTGTTGGATACCGTCGACGCGGACCGGATTCGCAAGTGCCGGTTCAAAGTGGTGCTCGACTCGAACCACGGCGCCGGCAGCCTGCTCGGCCGGCGGCTGTTGGAAGAGTTGGGCTGCCAGGTCACACTGCTCGGCGGCCAACCGGACGGCCGGTTCGCCCACCCGGCCGAGCCGACCGCCGATAATCTCGTCGACGTTTTGGCGGAGGTTCCCCGGGCAGGCGCCGACGTGGGGTTCTGCCAGGACCCCGACGCCGACCGGCTGGCCGTGATCGACCGGTCGGGCCGATACTTGGGTGAGGAATACACGCTGGCCATCTGCGTCGACCACGTGCTCCGCCAGCGAAAGGGCCCGATTGTGACCAACTGTTCGAGCCGCCGGATGTCCAAAGACATGGCAGAGAAGTACGGCCAGCCTTTCTTCCATTCGGCCGTGGGCGAAGCGAACGTGGCCGACGTGATGCTGGCCAAAGACGCCATCTTCGGCGGAGAGGGCAACGGCGGGCCAATCGATCCGCGCGTGGGCCTGGTCCGCGACAGCTTTGTGGGCATGGCCCAACTATTGGACGCCATGGCTGCTCGCGAGCTATCCATCGGCCAATTGGCCGACGAGTTGCCGCGGTACGAGATGGTCAAAACGAAGATCGCCCTGCCACGGGAGAAGGTGTCCGCCGCGCTGGACGCCCTGGAAAGGCATTTCGACGACGCTAAGACCGACCGGCTCGACGGCTTGCGGCTCGATTGGCCCGGCCGTTGGCTGCTGGTTCGCCCCAGCAACACCGAGCCGATCGTCCGCGCGTTCGCCGAGGCCCCAACCGCCGAGCAGGCCGCCAACCTCTGCCGCCAGGCAGCCGCCGTGCTTGATAAGGTTTAGCCGCCGCGGCCACGCGGCGATTGGGTGTGGCAACAAACCCGGATCGCTCCCGGCGTGGCCGCCGGGGCTTACCAAGAGCGGGGCATCTCTTCAGTCCTCTCGTCGGGTCATACGTTCGACGTGCCGGCGGAGTTCGTTCAAGTCGTGGCGTAGCCGACCGATCTCTTCGCGCAGTTCGTGGATTACGTGGTGAGCTTCGGCGGAGTGCATATGCTTGCGGGCTTCGTGCTCGATCCGCTCGGCCTCTTCGTGCAAACGATGGGCCAACTCGCCGATACCGGCGGCGTCGAGCCGTTCGGCCGCCTCGTGCATGTGATGGGCCGCCTCGCGGAGCAAGTGAAGCCGACGCTCGGGTTCATCTCCCGGCTCCCGATGCGGCGGAGGTCCCGGGTGTGGCGGGTGCCGGTCCATCCGCTCGCGGCGCTCGTCGTCATCCCGGCGGCGCCGATCGCGCCGACGTTCGGCCATTTCGCGTTGCTCGGTGATTTCTTCGGCTTCGTGGATGAACCTTTCGGCCTTCTCGGCAATTTCCCGCGAGGCTTCTTTCTTGCCCTGCGATTCCAGAACCTCGGCCTGCCGGCGAAGTTCCTTTGCCTTTGCCCGTAACTGATCGGGACCCGGATCACGAGCAATCCCCACGCCGACGACCAGTGCGACGGCAGCCGCCACAAGGGCCGGAACCATCAATACTCGCTTCATCATTTGCATTCCTCCACTGGCGGTGAAAAGTTGGCAAACACCGAGAAACCGCTCCCGGCCGACGCCAGATAGATTAGACCGACAGGCGATCGGGTGTCAAGCTCAAGCCACCATGGAAGAATGAAGGGAAAAGGCGGAAGGGGAATCTGGCCGCTTGCGGCTTCGCAACGTCTACCGTCCAACCCCCAAGCAGTCTGGCGGAACCTCCAGGGGGTCGGGAGTCTTTTTCCATGTCGGCGAAGAATGTTTTCACCAAGGGATACAACTCACCGCCGACATGAAAAAAGACTCCCGACCCCCTGCATCATCCTAATCGGATCCGCTCAGGCTTTCGGCCAGTTTACCGAGAGCTTCGGTCTCGATTTGGCGGACCCGTTCGCGAGTGAGTCCCAGCGATTCGCCGATTTCCTTGAGCGTGCGCGGCTCGTTGTCTTCCAAGCCGAACCTCAGCCGCAGCACCGTCGCCTCGCGCTGGTCCATGGTCTTCAATTGCCGCATGACGTGCGCAAGGTTGTCATGTTCAATAAGTTCGTCTTCGGGGCTGCGGATGCACTCGTCCATAACCATCTCGCTCAGCGACCAACCTGCCTCGGCCGGGTCGGTTTGCGGCGTGAGATTATAGATGCGGATGGCTTTCTTGATGATGGGAAGTTTTTTGCGGGGCAACCCCAAGACCCGAGCCACTTCTTCGTGGGTTGGCGAACGTCCGAGTTCGTCGGCCAGCCGGGTACTCGCCCGACGCCATTTGGAAAGCAACTCCACCATGTAGGCGGGAATGCGGATCGTCTTGGCCGTGTTGATTAACGCCCGCTTGATCGACTGCTTGATCCAATAGCTGGCATATGTTGAGAAGCGGGTGCCAACCGCCGGGTCGAACCCTTCCACGGCGCGGAGCAAGCCGAGGTTCCCCTCTTCGATGAGGTCTTGCAGTCCCAATCCCTTGCCCGTGTAGCCGCGAGCGATGTTGACCACCAGTCGGAGATTGGCACGAACCATGCGGTCGCGAGCCTCGGTGTCGCCGTTGCCGATGGCTATCGCTAATTCCTGCTCGTCCATGGCCGAAAGCAACTGCGTCTCGTTTATCTCGCGCAAGTAGGTCTCCAACGGAGACTGCACGGCCGCGGAAGACGGTCTACGTCGTAATGTCGTCATATGTATGCGGACCGGTAGTGGGAGTATACGGACTGACCAGACACAACTATCGACGGCAAGGCCGGGGTTTCTGCAACGAAGCGCGCCGTCGACGAGGTGGACGGAATGTACGCGAGTTTCGGGCAGTATCGAAAAGAACGACCCCGCCGGTATTAACCGGCGGGGTCGGGGGGTAGGATTTCTGATTTCTGATTTCTGATTTAGGATTTCCGATTTAGGATTTGGGATTTTCGCCTTCCGGCTGGGTGGACTGTTCCGCTTGAGCGGATTCGTCGTCGGCCGCGGATTCGGATTCTGCCGATTTATCCTCCGATTCCCCCTCGGATTTCTCCTCCGCGACGGGTTCGGACTGCTCGGCGTCGGGTTCAGTGGTTTCCACGGGTGCGGCGTCGGTTGCCTCACCCGACTCTGGCTCAGGCGCTTCTTCGGATACCGCCTCACCCGACTCTGGCTCAGGCGCTTCTTCGGATACCGCCTCACCCGATTCTGACTCAGGAGATTCTTCGGGAGTTTCTTCGGGCTCCGTCTCCATCGGTTTGATCAACGGACCGCTGCTGTCTCCGACGCCGCCCTTGAGTTCACCGCCGTCGGCTTCCGCCGCCGCACCGTTGGTGGTTTCCGCCTTGGCGGCTTCGGCCTCCTCGGCCCATTCAACCCGCTTGCGCGAGAGGCCGATCTTCCGTTCTTCCGAATCGACGCGGAGGACCTTCACCTCGATCTGTTCGCCGACGCTGACGACCTCCTCGGGATTCTCGACCTTATGGTCGGCCAACTCGGAGATGTGCAGCAGCCCTTCCAGGCCGTTTTCCAGCCCGATGAACACCCCGAAGTTGGTAATTTTTGTCACCGTGCCAGTCACGATCTGACCCGGTTCGTACTTGCCGGGAATGTCTTTGTCCCAGGGGTCTTCGGCCAATTGCTTCAACCCCAGTGCAATCCGGCGGCGGTCCTGAGCGACCGAGAGCACTCTGCATTCGATCTTCTGCCCTTTCTCCACGACCTCGCTGGGATGGCTGATCTTGCGGGTCCACGACATATCGCTCACGTGCAGCAGGCCGTCGATTCCTTCCTCGATCTCGATAAACGCCCCGTAGTTGGTCAGGTTGCGAACGGTTCCGGAAACTATGCTATCGGGCGGGTAGCACTGGGCGACTTTGTCCCAGGGGTTCTCTTGGGTCTGTTTCATCCCCAGCGAGATCTCCTGCTTTTCCTTGTTGATACCCAACACCACCACCTCGATCTCCTCGTCGATTTGCACCATGTCGCCGGGATGACTGATTCGCTTGGTCCACGACATCTCGCTGATATGCACCAATCCTTCGATTCCCTCCTCCAGCTTGACGAACGCTCCGTAGCTCATCACGTTGACCACGGTGCCGCGAATCCGCGCACCGACCGGGTACTTCTCTTCGACGTCTTCCCAGGGGCTGGCCATCTTCTGCTTCAAGCCCAGGGCGATTTTTTCCTTCTCGCGATCGATGTGGAGTATCTGGACCTCGATCTCCTCGTCGATGGCGACCATTTCGGTAGGATGGTTGATACGGCCCCAGTTCATGTCGGTAATGTGCAGCAAGCCGTCGATCCCACCCAGGTCGACAAACGCTCCGAACTCGGCGATGTTCTTGACCACGCCCTTGCGGCGTTGTCCCACTTCCAACTCCTCGAGCAACTGCTCCTTCTTCTCGGACCGCTCCGCCTCGATCAGGGCCCGGCGGCTAACCACGATGTTGCGACGCGCTTCGTCGATCTTCAGCACAATGCACTGGATGGTGTGGTTGATGTAATTGCCGATGTCGGCAGGCCGGCGGATATCGACCTGGCTGGCCGGGAGAAAGACGTTCACGCCGATGTCGACCAGCAAACCGCCCTTGATCTTCCGCGTTACCTTGCCGGTGACCACGTCTCCTTCGTTGACGGTCTCCATTACCTGCATCCAGGCCTCGATCTTCTCGGCCTTCCGCTTGCTGAGGCTGATCATGCCGCGAGAATCGTCTACCCGGCCGTGGACGTCCTCGATGTCTTCGATCAGCACTTTGATAATCTGCCCGGGTTCGGGCAAAGGCTCGGTCTCATCCCATTCGTTGCGCGGGATGAGCCCTTCGCTCTTGTAACCCACGTCGACCAGGACGTAGTCCCCGTCGATGCGGAGGACGCGGCCTTCAACGATCTTGTTGAGTGCCACTTCCTGGCCGCCCCAATCGATATCCTCGGGCGGGTTGCCTTCCAATGCCTCGGAAAGCTCCTGTTCCCATTCCGCGTCGCTAAGATCCAGACCTCGAATCAGGTTTCGATTGACCATAATCTGTTCAGAAAAACCCCGCTTGGTTGGGACAATAGGGACCCACTCCCCGCTGCCGCCTCAGGCGGCCGGTGCGACCCTACTGCCGTCCCCAAAACACACAACACTGCTGTCTTCGCCTGGCCCCCCAACACGAGGGGCTACCTCAAGCTCTGACGAATCACGTTAATATAGCAAACCCTCACCTACTCTGCAATTGCGACGATGCTTCTAACTGATGAAGGGGTGCGGGGCCCCAGAAATCTGGGTCAGGTTGTATTCAGAACCTCCCCGATTCTACCGCTGTCCGCTGGTTTCACGATTTTGCAGACCCCGATATAATGATTTTGACGAGTATGCCGAATGTGCCGAAGCTGCGGAGTGCGAAAATGAGGTCACTACCCACGTGCGCTCTGTTATGGATATTTCTGCTTGTTTCGCCGTTTGCCGACGGAGCGGAAGAAATAACCACGCTCAAACGCCTGTGTATCTCGATCCAATTGACCAAAGGCGGCAAGCCGGTCGCACGTATCGTGCCCACGGAGACCCCGCTTGGCGCGTCCCTGGCCAAACGGCTCCAACGTGCGATCAAGAACGCGTCGGGTGCTGTGCTGCCCATCGTGGACGCGTCCGCCGCAGCTCGCGACCCGGCACCCAAGACCAACTCCATCGTCTTGGGCAACATGACGAACAGCGCGATGGTCTGGTCGCTCCATCGACAGTATCTGCTGCTGGTCGACCGATACTACCCGGGCGACGGCGGATACGTGATCCGGTCGGTTCACGATCCTTGGGGCACTGGCGCGAACGTCATTTCACTGGGCGCGTCGGACGATGCCGGACTTCAACGCTGTGTGGAGGCGTTCGAGGCGATGATCCCCCCCGGCTCGCCGCCCATCGAGTTGGGCCGCCTGTGCGTCGTCCAGCCTTCGCCGTCGATGAAGCAGAACCTCTCGTCCGGAAAAGCCTACCTCAATCCCGAGTACAACTTCGACACAGGCGCATGGTACGGGAAGGACGCGGTGGGCATCTGTGGGTTCTACGCGTATCTCACCGGCCGCGACGACCTGGCAAAGGTGTATCGAGACGAGTTGATCACGCTTGTGCGGCGAGGGAAGGGGTATTGGATCCATCATGCCAAGACCCACAGCATTTACATCAGCTTCGATCTGATGGAAGAGCATCCCGCGTTCAGCGACGCCGACAGACTCGAGGTGACAAACGCGTTCTTGGCGCTGCTTAGGTCCAAAGAGGGCTGTGGGTTCCCGTACTCGTCTCTTCCCCGCAACAACCACAACACGCGCGCGTGGTTTGACAACTACCTCGGCGCGCGCTACATCAAGAAATATTATCAGCTTCCCGAGGCGGACGAATGGCTGCGAAAGGCGGACGAGTTCTTCGCGCCCCAGGTCAACTGCAACAAATCGCAGGAGGATTCCACGGGCCACCAATTCCGCGTCTCGCTGGACAACGTGGCCGGCTACGCTCTGCTGACCGGCAAGTTCGAGTTCTTCGAGAGCGGCGCGATCCGTGAGGCGGCGGACCGCGTGTTGATGCTGACCAACAACCTGGGGCACAACGTGATAAACGGCTGCGCTGGCTCGGGCGTCCACGCGGCGCTGCTGGCGAAGGCGGCCACGTATTACAAAGACCCCTCGTACTACTTTCCGCTCTTAGGACTGCCTTCGTGGCGCACGTCGTGGGCGTGGCACGCGGACGGCCTGGGGTGGTCCTTCTACGACGGGAGCGAGCCTACGGCTCCCACGCGGCTTCTGGGCGTACGTGTCGCGCCGTTGGCTCGGCTGTACTTCGATAACATAATACGTGCCGGCCGCGCCGAGGATTTCGACGCCACGTTCGACAAGATGACCTTCCGCCGAAGCTTTGAACCGATGGACGAATACCTGGTGCTCGACGGCATATCGGGCGGCGGACATTCGTACGACGACGCCAACACGGTGCTGGAGCTTACGGCAAGAGGCCGGCTCTGGCTCAACCCCCTGCACACGGAATATGGCCCAACCAACTTGCGGGACTTCAACGGTGTGATGGTCGTCAGAGACGGGCGAGGCAAGGCCCCGCCGCAGTATGCGATGTTGAAACGCCGGTGTGAATTCGATGACTTCGGGTTCGTGCGAACGCTCATGCCCAATTATGGCGGCGCAGACTGGCATCGCAACATCTTCTGGATGCCGGGCGATGGGTTCGTCTTCCTCGACGAGATCCGGACGGTCAAGCCGGGGCACTACATGCTCGGGTGCCGATGGTACGGCTGGGGGCGCTTGGCGGATAAGGGAGTTCGGCTCCGGCAAGGAACTGAAAAGACGCGGATCGACGAGTTCGTCATCCTGCCGGCCCAGGTGCACAGCGGCCCGGCGCCGACGCCGTCGCGGGCGGCGCACTACTCTCTCGACGTGGGAGGCGGCGCTGCAGCCTATGCGTTCAAGAATGCCGACGTTCCCGTCCTCCGACACCAGTTCCAGGAGTTGGTCGACAAGCAATTCTCCCCGGGAGAACGCTACGTTTTCGCAAACTACTTGTTTGCCAGGGAACTGAAAGAGACTAATCCCGAACCGAAGTTCATCGAGTTGGCGCCGGGGGTCTATTGCCTGGACTCCGAGCGAGTATTCGGGCTCAGCGGAGGCAAGGAGCCAATCGACTTGCCCGGAACGAAAATGGGGTTCCGCGCGGATGCGTTCTTCTTGTCCCGAGGGTTGTGCATTATGGTGGGTGCGACGGAGCTTTGGTCGCCCGACTGGCGGCTTAAAACCTCGGTGGCAACGAACGTCCGAATCGATCTGGCCGCATGTAACTTGGCGTTGCAGGTCCCGGAGGGCGGCGCGCACATCGAGCTTTCTGCCAAAGCCGGTCTGCTGTCGGAAGACGTTTTCCGTGACGCCTCCAACACAAAGAAGCGTGTGGAGGGAGGCCGGGAGGTTTTCGCATTCGATCTGGCCGGCGGCACGGCACGTTTTGAGTTAGGCCGAGCTGTAGACTCGCTTGGCTCCGAGGTCGCCGCGTATCTGGCCGCCAGCGCAAAGGCCCGCGTCGATGGTGCAAGCCCGCAGAAGGGCGAAACGCCTGGCACGGCGGACAAACGTTTCGCGCCTGTTGCCCGCACGAAGCTCGACGGCAGCATCCTGGATATCGCAGTCTGTCAGGGCCAGGACCCCAGCGGCGCCGCGCTGGTCGCCGGTGATGCAACCGGCCGTATTGTGGCATTCTCCCCCAACCTCGAGATGCTCTGGTCGTTCAGTGCCAAGGGCCCGATCAATAGCCTCGTAACGTACGACCTGGACGGCACCGGCCAACGCAACGTGATCGCCGGCTCCGATGACTGTTACGTCTACGTGCTCGACTACCAGGGCAAGATCCGGTGGAAACACACAACCAACGTGCGATCGTCTTTTTCTTCGTGGACGTTGCGGACGCCGATGGCCAAGAAAGTCGTGGCCGGCGCTCTCGACGGCGACGGCAAGGGCGAGATCGCGGTCGGTTTCGCCAACATGCACGTGCACTTGTTCGACCACGCCGGCAAGGAGCTTTGGCACCGGCCGATGCAATACGGCACGCCTGCGCGACTCATGATCGCGGACGTCGACGGCGACGGCGTGAAAGAGATCGTGGGAGGCTGTGGCGCCCCCTGCGTCTTCAGTGCGTGCCACGTGTATTCAGCCACGGGGAAAGAGACGGTCTTGAGACGGCCCGAAGATCGACGTTGGGAAGCACGCCGGTCCTTGACCGCGGTAGTCGCAGGCGACGTCAACGACGACGGAACCAACGAAATCATCTACGGCACCGACAACGCCGTGAACCAGGTGGCCGTGTTCTCGAAGACCAAGCTGATTGCTGAACTGGAGGTCGGCGGCAGCGTGTCGGTCCTCTTGCTGAGGGATCGGGCTGCCGACGGCAAGCCGGCCCTGTTGGTCGGCACGCAGAATGGTTTTGTCTCATGCTTCTCAGGCGCCGCGTTGGAGCATCGTCTTTGGTATGAGAACTTCGGCAGCGGCGTGCGGGCCGTTGTGGTCCTGGGGTCGAAGGAAGCCACTCGCATAGTCGTCGGCTGCGAGGACGGCCGGCTCTGGGAACTCGACAAGCAAGGCCGCATCGTCGCCACATCGGCCACCGGACCGCCCATCACGCGCATGGAACTGCTACACGATAGTGGCCACATCGTCATCGGAAGAGAAGACGGACGATTGGAACTCATCTCTTTGCAATGACCCCGATTCTTGGATTGTTGTGGGCAAACACAGGACGCTGCCTCAGCGCGGCCTGGCACCGGCGCACGCGCCGCTCGCCCTCTTGAACCAGTTCTCGTTCGTCGTAGCGGTTGATCTCCTCCGGCGGCATGGGTGGGCCGAAATGAACGTGGATGGTTCCCAAGCGGGGTAACAACCGGTGGCGGGGCCATACCTTAAAGGTGCCCTCGATGGCAGCCGGCAGGATTGCCACCCGGCCACGAGTTGCCAACGAGGTGAATCCCGGCCGAAACGGCCCGATCTCACCGTCGGATGTCCGTGTTCCTTCCGGGAACATGACCACCATTTCGCCTCGCTTCAGCCGTCGTAGCGTCTCCCTAATGCCCGCCAAACCGCTACCTTCGCGGTCTATTGGGAACGCCCCGAGCAAACCCATGAAAAAGCCCAGCGGCCGGAAAACAAAGAGCGTTTGCCGAGCCAGGTAACTCATCGGCCGAGGGCAGGTAATGCCAAGTAGCGGCGGATCGAAGTGGCTCTGGTGATTCGACACGACCAGAGCACCGCCCTCGGCGGGAACGTTCTCCAGGCCGCTGCGGCGAAGTCCGTAGCCTGTTACGCCGACAAGCTGCAACGATCGCTTAACAAAACGGTATGTCACTCGGCAGGGAAACGAACGGTAGTCCATGGGTAAGAGTTGAGGGTTGAGGTTTAGCCCGCGGGGGTGCCCCCCCCCGCGTTTACCCACAAACCCCGCCATTTGACCGCCGGCCACCCCCCCCGCGAAAAAAATTT
>JAUWJC010000116.1 GCA_030607895.1 Pirellulales bacterium | reverse complement strand
ACCGCTTCTGATCGACCTGATGGAGCGAGGGTTGCTCACGCACGTTGCCCTGAACGGGGCGGGCGCCATCCACGATTTCGAACTGGCCATGATCGGCCACACTTGCGAAAGCGTTGCCCGGTACGTCCGCACCGGCGAGTTCGGGCTGTGGAACGAGACGGGCAAGCTGAACGACGCGGTTGCGGCCGGCTACCGCGACGGAATCGGTTTCGGCGAGGCGGTCGGCCGGATGATCGAACAGGAAGCGTTCCCCTATCGCCAAACCAGCGTGCTGGCGGCCGGGGTCCGGCTGGGGGTGCCGGTTACGATTCACGTGGGCGTTGGGTTGGATATCGTTCACGAGCATCCCAACTGCGACGGCGCGGCGGTGGGTGGCGCGTCCTACACCGATTTCCTCATCTTCACCGAGAGCCTCTCGCGACTCGACGGCGGTGTGTTCCTCAACATGGGCACCGCCGTGATGGGCCCCGAGGTCTACCTGAAGGCACTCACAATGGCACGAAACGTGGCAAAGCAGGAAGGCCGGATGATAAACGACTTCGCCACGGCCGTGTTCGATATACAGAACCTGGGCGAGGGACTCGACACCGAAGCGGAAATGACCGACCCGCGGTACTACTTCCGACCTTACAAAACCGTGCTCGTGCGAACAGTCGCCGACGGCGGCACCAGCTTCTACGTGCAAGGAGACCATCGCCGGACCGTCCCGGCATTGTACGACCAGATCATCGCGAGGGCCGGCCGATGAAAACGCTCGACAGCATGTCGCCCGATCGGCTTACCGAACTGGTCGATCGGTTCCCGCCCCTGAGGATTGCCGTCCTGGGTGATTTCTTCCTGGATAAGTACCTCGACGTCGATCCGTCGGTTGCCGAAGTCAGCATCGAGACCGGCAGGACGGCGCACCAGGTCACCGCCATCCGGCACAGCCCGGGCGCGGCCGGCACGGTCGTCTGCAACCTTGCGGCGCTGGGGGCCGGTATGCTACATGCCGTTGGGTTTACCGGCGACGCCGGCGAGTCGTACGATCTGCGGAGCGATCTTGCGAGACTTGGGTGCGGCACCGATCATCTCCACTACGATCCCCGGCGCATGACCCCGACCTACCTCAAGCCTCGCGACACGAGCGACCCGAGTCTTGCCGGCGAGCACGATCGATACGACACAAAGAACCGCGTGCCGACATCCGCCGCCGTCGAAGAGCAGATCATCCGCTCGCTGGATGCTCTTCTGCCCGAGATCGACGCGGTCATCGTGCTCGACCAGGTGGAAGAGGCGGAGTGCGGCGTGGTTACCGCGATGGTTCGCCAGGCGTTGGCCGATCGTGCGTCGAAAAATCCCCGCGTGGTATTCTGGGCCGATAGCCGGCGGCGAATCCGACAATTTCGCAACGTAATTATCAAGCCGAACCAGTTCGAGGCCATCGGAAGAGAGAATCCGCCGCCCGGCGAGCAAGTGCCGCCCGAGCAGCTCGCTACGGCCGTCGCGCAACTTCGGGCGGAAATCGGGGGGCCGATCTGCGCGACTCGCGGGCCGGCTGGAATGGTAGTCAGCGATCCCGAAATGACCATCGTGCCGGGTGTCCGCGTGGATGGGCCAACCGATCCGACGGGCGCCGGCGACAGTGCGACGGCCGGCGCCGTGCTTGCCTTGGCCGCCGGCGCGGAGCTTCCCGAGGCCGCCTTGGTGGGAAACCTGGTCGCCTCGATCACCGTCGAACAACTCGCCACCACCGGCACGGCACGGTCCGACGAACTGCCGGAGCGATTGCGGCTGTGGCAGGAACAGCGGGATGAGGGATGAGGGACGAGGGGTGAGGGCCGCTTGCGGCTTCGCACCGTCCAATCTCAACTCGTGGGCTAGACCGCGAGGCATGTCCGTGGTAGCATTACGTGTAGACCTATGGAGGAGCACGAGACATGTCCAGACTATCGCCCGGGCTTGAGCAATACGTTCAGCAGAAGGTTGCAAGTGGCCAGTTTGCCTCCCCAGAGGAATTTGCTTTGGAGGCGATGCGCCTCTACCGCGACCTCGAAGGCCGCCATGAATCCCTCGGGGGTGACGTTCAAGCCGCCCTCGATGAATCCGAGGAAGGCAAATCCGAGCCTCTCGACATGGATTCCATCAAGAAGGAACTTACGGACGAGCTTGATGAACAAGGCCGAGGCAGGTAATGGCTTGAAGCCGAACTACAGACTCAGCCGATCCTGGGCACCACGTAGGGCTCGCGGTAGTCGCGCGAGAGCATGGCGTCGGCCTGTTCGTCGCCGGGAAAGGTCTCGGTGCGGGGATCGAAGTTTACGGTTCGCCCCAGCCGATACGAGATATTACCCAAGTGGCACAGCGCGGAGGAAAGGTGCCCGTCCTCGATCTCCACGCCCAGGTCCTCGTGTTTCCGGCGGCGCACGCCGGCGATGAATCGCTCGTATTCGTTGGAGCTGCCGGTCGCGTTGGGGCCCGGCTCGCGCTTCTTGCCAAGGAACGTCTTGTAACCGAAGTACTTCACCTGCATGTACCCTTCCGACCCGTAGAACGTTACGCCCACAATGTAGGACGGTCCGGAGCGGAACCCTTCGTCGTTGGTCATCCAGTGCCGGGTTTCAAATACCAGCATCTTCTTTTGCTCTGGATACTCGAAGATACAGGTAAGCGAGTTGGGTGTCTCCTGGTCGTCGTCGAACATGAAGTGCCCGCCGGCGGCGTGAATCCTCCGGGGCAGGCCGACGCCGAGCCCCCATCGGGCCATGTCCATTTCGTGGACGCCCTGGTTGCCCATGTCGCCGTTGCCGTAGTCCCAATGCCAGTGCCAGTTGTAATGGAACCGGTTGCGGCTGAACGGCCGCCTGGGCGCCGGGCCGAGCCAGAGATCGTAATTCACGCCGGGTGGGACCGGCTCGTCGGGTGTGCGGCCAATTGTCGGGCGCCACTTGAAGCACAAGCCGCGGGCCATGTAGACGTCGCCGATAATTCCCTCGCGAATTTTGCCCATTGCCTCTTCAATTGCAGGGCAACTGCGTCCTTGCGTGCCGTGTTGGCACATGCGCTTGTATTTTCTGGCCGCGGCCACCAACTGCCGGCCCTCCCAGATGTTGTGAGAGCAGGGCTTCTCGAGGTAGACGTCCTTGCCCGACTGCATCGCGGCGATTCCAATCAGCGCGTGCGTGTGATTCGGCGTGGAAACGCCGACCGCGTCGATATCCTTGTCTTCGACCAGCTTACGATAGTCCGCGAACCGCTTGATCTTCCGGCCGGTCCGCTTCTGGAGCTGATCGGTCCGGCTGTTGAGGACCGACTGGTCGATATCGCAAAGCGCAACGACCTTCGTGCCGGGGACACTTTCCAGGCCGCTCATATGGGCGTTACCCCTGCCGCGTATTCCAATGCAGGCAACCCGGATATCCTCGTTGGGGCCGGTCGAGTCCTTCCCCGAGGTCGGAGCAGCCAAGCCGATAGTCCCAAATCCAATTGCCGCACCAGCGGCCGAAGTGCTCGCCAAAAACTGGCGACGAGTAAAAGTGTTCTTCATCGATCTAACCTCGCGGCAAGGTGAAGTTGGTTCCGCACATGACGATGCCATCCATTATGGTCCAGACGGGGAGTCATCGTCGTTCCGTGTTTCGGGTGCCTGCAACATGCGGGTTGAGACTTCGACGGGCGAGAGTTCCTTGATCTCGTCCTTCCGGCCGGCGGCACCCAGTTCCTTGAACCGTCGGGCGCTTACCAGCACGCGGGTTTCCAGCGATCCGATCGCGTCGTTGTACGCCTTGGTGGCGTCGGTAAGGCCCTTACCCACCTTGCCGATGTGCTCGGCCATTGTTGCCAATCGCGTGTGGAGTTCCTGGCCCAGGTCGCTTATCTCCTTGGCGTTTTCGGCAAGGCTCTCCTGACGCCATCCGTAGGCCACCGCGCGAAGCAAAGCGATTAGCGTGGTAGGCGTTGCGATGATTACGTTCTGCTCGACGCCCATCTCGATGAGCCCCGGGTCCTGCTCCAACGCGGCGCTGAAGAAGACCTCGCCGGGCAGGAACAGAACGACGAAGTCGGGTGCGGGATCGAAATTCTCGTAGTACGACTTGCGGCCCAGATCCTTGATGTGTTTGCGAACATGCCGAGCGTGCGCCTGGAGCCGTTCCTGCCGGGTTTCTTCGTCCGTGGCTTCGACCGCATCCAGGTATCCTTCCAACGGGGCCTTCGAGTCGACCACGATGTTCCGGCCGGCGGGCAGACGCACGAGCAAATCAGGGCGAAGCCGGCCATCTTCCGTGTCCACGCTCGGCTGCTCGAAGAAATCGCAATGGTCGAGCATCCCGGCCATCTCGACCACGCGCTTCAATTGAATCTCACCCCAGCGCCCGCGAACCTGCGGCCGGCGCAAGGCTCGCACAAGGTTCGAGGTCTCCGAACGAAGCTCCTTCTGCGATTTCAGCAGCGAGCCGACCTGTTCCCTCAGTCCCTCATACGCGCCTGCCCGGGCCTTTTCGAGTTCCTGTATCTTCGCGTCGACTTTGTTCAGCGATTCCTTGACCGGCTTGACCAACTCGTCGATGGCTTGCTGCCGCTTGTCGAGATCGCCCTTGGCGGTTTCCTGGTGTTTTTCCAGCGTGGTTTTCGCCAGTTCGAGGAACGACTGATTGCTGCTCTTGAGCACGTCGCCGGCCAGTGCCTTGAAGGCGTCGGAGAGTTTGCGCTTCGCATCGTCCAGGACGGCCAGCTTCTCCTCCGTGTGCTTTCGCTCCTGTTCGAGAGTGGTCTCAAGCCCAACCGCCTTGGCCTTGAGCTTGGTCTCCTCTGCCTGGTAGTCGGCAACGCGCTCTTCGAGTTGCTGCGGCCGGCCGGGCAACTCGTCGACATATTGCTGCCGCGCGTTGAGTTGCTCTTCGAGGGTCGCCCGTTGGACTGCCGCCGCGCTGGTGGCCCGGTCGTATGCGTGTTGAACTTTCGTGCGGAACAGGAACCACGTCGTCCCACCGCCGATTGCCAAACCGACCAACAGCAATAGAATCGGCAGAAGGTGCTCCATGGCTGTCTCGCTACTTTTTCTCGTTTTTGTAGTCGGACTTCTTCAGCTTGAAATAGAGGGCCGCAAAGGCATCGCGCAACTTGCCGGGCGGTTGGTCCTTGTGGCACGATTTCAGCAGGCTCAAGAAAACCGCCCGACGCACAATCAAGGGGTTCTTCACCTGGTAATAGTTGAACCAGGCACCCGTCCAGGACTTGCGAACTTGCTTCGACATGCTCGGGCCCCAGGTCTGCTCGATGTAGTTGGCCAATTCGTCGATGGCCATCTTGTCGAAGTCGACCCTGGCCGGCGGTTTATCGGTGGGTGGAAGCTTCGGTTTAGTATCGGCGGGCGTGATGACGGGCCCGGTTTGCTTGGGTGCGGCCCATGTCTTGGGGGCATCTGCCTTTGGTTTGGGTGCTTTCACCTCGGGCTTGGGAGCAACCTGTCGTGGCGTGGCATCTGGGACGCTTGTCTTCGAGGTGCTCGGTTTCGGCGGCAGTTGTTTCTTCTCGGCGGGAGGTTGATCGGCCGGTTGCTTGTCGGCTTTCTTTTCGGGCCGGTCACCCGGCCAGGCCACGGTAGCCGACAATGCAACCTTCTCCTCGCTCAACAGCCAGACGCGAATCCGGCCGGGCTGCGAAAACTTGGACGTCAGGTCGATGTCGCCCAGCGCGAGACGAAATACACCGCGGTCGTCGGCCCAGGACTCCAGCCGATAGAATACGAGCAACGTGCCGAGTTCTTCGTCCAGAGCGTAGGCCGACGGTTTCCCCAACGAGTTCTCTCGGGCCCGATGCGTGAGCAACTTGCCGGCAGCGTACTCGATGAACGCCGTGGTGTTCTTGACAATCTCGCGCGAGGAAGCGTGAGCCGGTTTGTTGAGGCTGCCAATTTGCCGCTCCCACAGCGAGCTTGCCACGATCCCGTCCAACGGCAAAGGCTGAAGCGAAGCCAGGTCGGCCTTGTCGTCCAGTACCAAGGCGATTTGGATGGACGGACGTGGATATTTCCGCCAAGGGCAGTCGATAAGCAGGACAGGCTCGCCGCCGGCTTGCCTGGCGACGGAAACCCGGGGTTTTGCGGCCCGGTCCCGATCGGCCGGCGGCGTCTTGGGTGGTTGATCGGCTGCCTGCTTGTGCAGAACCTTCGCCGGTTGGGTCGGTTTGGCGGGGGGCAAGGGAGGCGCGACTTCCTCCTCTTTTTCTTTAGTGTCCGGCACTTTGGCTGGTTGGGCAACCGGTTGACCTTCCGCAGCCATGCCTTCCTGGAGTTGGTCCGATTGGCTGGTTGGCTCGGTTGGCCCCCCACAGGCACAGGCCAAGGAGGCGACAATAACAAACAAAACTCGGACTATCATCGTTTGGATTCCTCGGAATGCCGGCCCCAGTGTAAATTCTACGTCGAGAATTACACCGGCATAACTCCATTGGAATCGGCCCGGCCGCAAATGGCAAGGGGAGCACCCGGACCAGCGGCTGAAACCAAGACGCGACAATTGACCGGCAGACCGTTTTCGGCTAGCCTTGCGGTCGGGCGCAGACCGAAAAAGGGACCAGGTTTAATTTGCGCGAAGCACCCTTCGGGCCGTTCCGGCAAATTAAACCTGGTCCCTTTTTCGGCCGGACTGTTTCTCCAAAGGACATTAGAAAATGTGTACCGTGGCAACAGGGAGATGGCGGATTATCCTTATCTGCCCGCTGTTGATTGCATCGGCTGTTGCGGCCGTGGATGCGGGCCAGCGGGACGAGCAGTACTTGAAGACACTGCCTGCCGGTGAGCAGGCCCTCAAAGACACGGTGGATCATTGGGGGTTGCCTTTTGCCGACCAGTTGCGCCGTTTCACTTCGGCCCGATCCTCGTTCCGCAAAAAGCTGGGCAAGGGGGCTCCGGAGAACTTCATCGTCGGCATTCAGCACGGATTAGAGAAGGTCCCCAAGATCAAGTATTGGTTCAAAGGCGCATACGGAACATCCGTATCGATGACGGCCGCCAGGAACGAGTATGAGAGCATCCAAGTTGCCGTGCTTCCGGATATCGGCAAGACACTCAATCGTGTCACGCTAGCCGCCGGGGACCTTCGTCACCCCAACGGCCGAGGTGTGATCGCCGAGGCGAATGTTACGATCTATCGGGTTGGTTACGTGAAGACCGTTGCCGCTCGGTATCCTTCACTGTATACGGGCTGGTGGCCCGACTATCTAGTGCCCAATGCTCCGATGAAGGTATCGGGAACCGACCTGGGGCTTTTCTGGGTCGACGTGAAAGTGCCCCGCAATGCCGCGCCAGGGGACTACCTGGGTCGGTTCATGTTGACAGCCGATGGCGAGTCTGTCTCGCTTGACGTTACCCTGCATGTGTACGACTTCGGGCTGCCCATGCGAGTTCCTTTTCCCATTGCCGTGTGGACGTCGCCCAAGCTGCCTTCCGGTAAGGAAATGCCACTTGAAGATTACCGGGCGCTGGTGGCCGAATTCTTGCGGCACGGGGTGGACCCCGTCTCGATAGGCAAGTCGTTTTTCTCGCTGGAAAAGAACGACTTCGCCATACTCGACGAGAACCTCGAATTCTGCTTCGCCCGGGGACTGCAACTCTTCGAGATTCCAAACCCGGGCGGCAAACCCGAGCGGCTCAAGCCGTTGGTCGAACATCTGCGGAAGAAGGGTTGGATAAACAAGACGCTGGTGTATTCAAACCAAGACGAGCCGGATATCAACCAGTTCAGTACAAAAAACGTTCCGTATCACCGGAAGTTGCACGAGATGTACCCGGACCTTCGGGTCTACCTGGCGAGTGAGTACCATCCGGGCATCGATACGGGTTGTGATGTGTGGCTGACCGATCTCTCGACCGGCAAAGGCGCGGCTTTCGCCCAGGCGAACCACGGAAAGGCCGACCTCTGGTTCTATTACTGTCATTTGCCCATTCGGATCGATTATTGCCGCCCCTTGGTTCAGGCACCAAACATGCAGATCGACAACGAAGCGATCGAGCACCGTCTGGCGCTGTGGCTTGCCTGGAAGTATCGCACCACGGGCATGTTCATTTGGGCGGGTAACCGGGAGTGGACGAACAAGAACGTCGACCGGAAGGATTGGCAGACCAACGGCTGGCCCCTTTCGACCAAGCCTTCCGGATTTCCTTACGCGGGCGTTCACAACGGCAACGGGTATCTGATTTACCCGGGGGCGAATCCCAGCATACGCCTAAAGGTGCTCCGCGACGGCTCGGAAGACTTTGGATACCTTGCGGAACTGAAGCGGCGCGCCGATAAATGCTCCGACAAGGAGCTGTGCGCGAAAGCCGAGACGCTGCTGTCGGTACCCGATCGGGTGCTGGTCGACGCTCACTACTTCAACCGGGACCCGGCCGGCCTGATCGAGACCCGCAACGAAGTGGCCCGGTTGATCGAGACCCTCGGCCGGTAGACTGGTAGGTTGCTTAGTGGCCGCCGCAGCCCGGGCAGCGGCTGACGTAGTTCGGGTTGTCGACGGCGAAGCCACGGCCGGTGGGACCGTCGGCAAAATCAATCTTGGCCCCGTCGAGGTGCAAGGCGAAATCCTTTCGCGTGACAATCGAAACACCGTGATGCTCGTATCGGGTGTCGATTTTCGGGTCGAAGCTCGTGTCGAACCCCAGGGCGTATTGCAGGCCGGCGCAGCCACCGCCCGCCACCCCCATCCGCACGACGGTGCCTTCCTCCCGCTTCTGCGATTCCATAATCCGCTTGATTTCTTCAGCGGCGGCTTCGGTTACCATAAAGGCCATGAGAGGGCTATGCTCCTGTTGGTAGGGCGGGCCAAGCAGAGCGAGACCCACATGGAAGGTAGTCCAAACTCTATCTGTATAATACCGCGCAACACAGGGGACGGGAAGTCGGGCCTAGCAAGTCGGAGGTCGGAAGGTGGAATCCGGCCGCTTGCGGCTTCGCAGGGTCCCACCAACGCTCATTCACACGGGAACAACGCCCTCATGCAAATCTGCGACCATGTCTCAAAGCCGCTCAAGTCGGCCAGGATGTCGGCGACCGTGGCAAAACCACTCTGGATGATCTCGTCCTCGCGTGGCCGGACCTCGGGCCGTTGGACGTCGAACAAGTACACAACGCCCAGATGGACACTGCCGACTTCGGTCTCGTCGTCGTTGATCAACCCTACGCAGCGGGGAGTGTAGGGTGTATCGATGATGACTTCCTCGTCCAATTCGCGGCGCATGCCTTCTTCGTATGGATTTACCGCGCCTTCGGCCTCGGCGTCGACGGCCGAGATGTGTCCGCCGATACCCACGCTCCGCTTGCTGTGCAGCCGGCCTTCACCCATCCCCGAGCCGCGAGTGTACTGGAAAACCCACTCACATACCTGCCCGTCATCATGACGAAATATGACATACGGAATCAATTGCTTGAAGCCGGGGTCCTTCTCCACTTCGAGCCGCGGGCGGTAACTGGTGTGCTCCGGGCTGAGCAGATCGTCCAGGTAGCGATCAACCTCGGCGGTGAATCCTTGGAAATGGCCCAACCGATGAAACACCTCGGTGGGAACCACCAACACGCGTTCGGTGAGTACTTCAGACACGGGCGAGTCCCTTTTTGTATAACCGTTCACGGTACGAAATGCCGTGTTTAGCCGGGGGGGGGGTGCGGCGCGCGGGT
>JAUWJC010000544.1 GCA_030607895.1 Pirellulales bacterium | reverse complement strand
GGGGGGGTAACGACTACCATACTCAGACTGTAAGGAGGGGAGTCCGAAAATGGGGACTGGCTCCGTCACGGGCTAGTTTTCACGAAAGTTTTCGGTTTGCCGACGGTGCCTGTCCCCTTTTTCGGACGGCGAATACCGAGCACCGTGGAAAAAGGGGACAGGCACCTCGCGGCTACGGTTTTCCCCGCACTTCCGGCCGATATCTGCGGGGAGTCCGAAATCGGGTGCCAGTCCCCATTTTCCACTGACCGCTTACAGTTTGACTACCAAAAATGACCGCCCTGGTGGAAAACCCGATGCCGATCATCTTCTTCGGCATTATTGCCGAGGCGGTGTTGGGGGTTGTCCTTCTACGCACCGGCCGGGGCGCAATCCTCTGGGTAATGCTCGGCGTGCTTGTGGTGGTGCTGGCGGGCGTGGGGCTCGAATGGCTCGTGGTTACCCAGGCCGAAGAGGTCGAAGCCACCTTGGACAACGTGGCGGCCGCCTTGATGGCCAACGACCTGGATCGGGTGTTTCAGCACGTCGCCCCGGAAGCCCAGCCGTCGCGGAGCCGGGCAAGATACGCGATGGGCCTGTTCAAGCTGACCGGTGTGAAGATCAACAATCTGAAGATAAAGATCAACCGGCTCACCAGCCCGCCCTCCGCCAAGGCCCGATTCATCGGCATTATCTCCGCGGAGGACCCGCGGAGGACCGAAAAGGGCTGTTTCCCTACCAAACCCGACAGATCGGTTTCGAGGTGGAGTTCCGTCTGGCGGACGACCGCTGGTTGGTTACCAAGCACTCAGAAGGCGATCCACGCAAGTTCCTGTAGGCGCAACCGTTCTCGCCACCGCCATCGCTAGCCGCGCGCGGTTGTCGGCATGGCCTCGATCAACGCGCGCAACGCCTTGTTCACGGCTTCCGGCGTGGTGAACACCTCGGACACGTCGGGATCCAAAGCCACAACAAATCGGGCCTGGTCCACTCGCGATGCGAACCGGTTCGGCTTTCCCTTGGAATAGTCGAACTGGTATTCCTCGCGAAGTTCGTCGGCAATACCAATTGCCGGTTTACGGGCGGGTACCTTCTTCATGGTCCCTTCGCTCTCTTTTGGTTGCTTCCCTCGCACTAATGAGCCGGACAGTCTCTTCACCGCGTTGCGTGAAAGAGACCAACAATAGCCGCTCAAATACCGAGTTACCGATGATGATCTCGCGAATCTCGTTCCGTGAATGCTTCTCATCATCGAAGATGACGGCCAGCGGATCGCCGAAAACCGTGCCGGCTTCGTCGAACGTGACGCCATGTTTCGTGACATTCGCGGCGGCCTTGTCCTCGTTCCACTCGAATCTAAGTGGCATGCGCTGCGCTCCGAGAAGTCAGACGCCCGAGGACGGTCACCGATTCACTCGTCGAGCTTACTTTGCATCACGGTTCCCACTATTGGAAGTATAGGTAGCGACGCTTAACTCCGCAAGTGGGGGCCACACGTCTTGTCCGGGCCGACACGGCCCGGCTCCCCGGCCTACGGACCGGGTACCGGTGGCGGCGGGGCGGGTGCCGGCTGGCGGAGGAACGGGCCCTGGTACCAGTAGTTGGGCAAACCGCCAAAACCCTGGCCGAACCCTTGTTGAACCCAGCCGCCACCGAAGGGCGAACTCCACGGCCCGCGCTGATTCCCCCAGGGACCAAACGGCGTTGCCCCATCGCGATACGGCCTCTGCCACTCGCCGTAAGGTCGAATGTGCTCGCCTTCGCCCCAGGTCTCCACAATGTGCAAATGATCGGCACTACCGCCCACTCGAATGCTCAAGCGGTTCTGGCGGTAGCCGCTTTGCATGTAGTTTGCGGCAAGCTGAACGTAGGGAGTCTCGCCGGCAGCGTACTGGGCCACCCGCTGGCCGGTCTCCGTCGCGTGGCTGTAGTAAGAACGGTTGAAGAGCCAACTGCTTTCTGCCGGCGCAAAACCCACCGGTATGACCGTCGCTAGGACGATCGCCAAAGAAATGTGCCTAATCATGGGAAGTCAAACCTGTTGCTTTTGCGGTTTCGTGTCGGCGGGCTGCTTGGAAGAGGGCCACCCGACTGAAACCGCCGTCTAAGAGGAAAAATCTGCGTTCCTTCCCGACTGTTCCTTTCGTCTCCTTCGCTTTGCTTACTTCGGGCTTTCCACCATCAGTCCCGGATTATCCGGCAACTTCACTTGCTTCGGATCGTAGACAAATCGTTGGCCGCGCCGCAGCTTGGGTAGCTCGATGTGGCTCGGCTCGATGATCTCCTTGATGAACTCCTCGTGCGTCTGGGGAAACCGATCGTGCTGAGCCTGAAAGAGCTTCATGCTATGAATAATCCGGTTGAAGGCCATCCTCTCGCGAACCGAGAAATAAGCCTTGATGGGCGTGGCCACGAAGCCCTCGCCGTATCCTTTCCCCTTCACACCCACTCCCGGCTTGGCCTGCCGGCGGACCACGTCGGGCTTTGGCTCCGCGGGCCGTGCCGCCGGTTGCGCGACGGGCGGCGGTGGCGGCAGGTTGGACTGGCCGGCTGTCGGTCCGCCGGGCTGGCCACCTCCCGAATCGACCGACTCGCCCGTACCACAACCGACAATCGTCGCCATCGCCAATAACAACGCCGCGAGTTTCTCGCTCGGTCCCAAGCTCCAGCTTGGAACCGCATTTCCGCGAACCTCTGCTTCGTCTGCAACCAAGCGGAGCTTCCGGCCAGTAGGTTCCCAAGCTGGAGCTTGGGAACCAGGTTGGGATAACAACGCCGCGAGTTTTCCGTTCATCTTACCCCTCCTGTAACCGTATCCGTGCTGATATCGCCGTCCATGGTCGATTCGTCCAGCGCGAACTGCCACGATTCCATCTCCGCCAACACGGCCTTCTTGGTCATGTTGTAATCCAACGGCGTCAAGGCGACCCGCCCCTTGGCAATGGCCGACAGGTCCGTCTCGTGGCTCGAAGTCGGCGGTGGCGGCCCGCCGGTTAGCCAGTAGTAGTCGCGTCCCCAGGGATCGCTGCGGCGCTGGAACTTGTCG
>JAUWJC010000078.1 GCA_030607895.1 Pirellulales bacterium | reverse complement strand
TTTTTTGGAAATTCTTGGGCGAGGCCTTGACAAACTGAATGAGCCCGCTCAAACTCAAGATACTGGGTTCAGGGTAATTCATCTTGGGAAGCTCCCGAGAGCCCTGAAAACCCGTGAACGGTTACCTTTTCCCGAATGTAAATCGCCCGGTTGCTTACCTTCAACCCGAGTTGTGCCAGGAAGACACGGTACTCGTCCAACGAGCCCAGCACCACCAACCTAAGCGGCCGTGAGGCTTCGGTTCGCGGCGGAAGAATCTGGCGATACGCGGCAAACACCTGCTCGACCCGCACGATAACCCGCCGCGCGGTCGGCTCGTCGGTGCTGCTATCCACGGAAAACCACTTACCCCGATAGTGTCGATAGTGGGTATCGCCGATCTTCGTCACGCCCAGCCGGACGGACTCCATTTGGGCCGCTTCGATCCGCAGGCGGTGCTTGAACTGCTCGATTCGCCGCCGCAACTTCTCCTTGTCGGCCGGCTTCAAGCGGACCAGCTTCGAGATTGAGTCCCTGCTGATGGGCCGGATCACCAGAAACATGGGCCGGCCGGTGGGGCGTCTTATTTCGGTGAGGTACACCCAGACGGTATCTTCGGAGCCGATCAGGCCGCAATAGCGCCGCCCATCGACAAGCACCACTTGTTCGGTGGCCCAATCGCCGCTCTGTGCCCGTGCCTGCCGCAGTCCGGGCGCAATCAACAGGCAACACGCTCCCAGCAAACCGGCAATCTGGCCGAGACGGCGTTTCATCTGACTATTGAGCGTTTCCGAGTAAGGGAGTTGCGAAGCCGCAAGCGGCTTGTTCGCGCGGCACTGGCCACTAACAGACCATTCTAGCAACCCGCACCACGCAAAAGAAGCCAACGGCGGAAAAGCCGGTTACTTCTGAAGTTGCCCGGTGAAGCGGCAGCCGACCAGCACCATGGGCGTGCCGAGCTGGCCATCGGGGGCCTGATAGCTGACGTTGCCGGCCCGGCCGCGGATGTGCTCCACATGGCCCGACGGATAGACCAGCACGCTGGCACAATGCAAGACTTCAGCACCCATGTAGACAACGTCGGGCGGCTTGTCGAACAAGACGACCAGCGCGCTGAAGTTGGGTCGGGTGGGCAGCAGAAAAGAGAAACCTGCCCGATTCAGGTCGTGGCACGTGACATCGAAGAACTCCGACTCGTCGGGCACACCCGCCCCGCGGCGCGGCGCGATCCGTTGAGTGATGGTAAACGGGCGGCGCGGATACCCGCGGCGCTCCTTGTTGCGCACCTGCGGCGAAGAGCACACAAGCTGGTGTATCAACTGATAGAAGCCGGCGTCGATTTGGTTTCCGGAAAGCGGCATTTCTCGTTACGCCTGTCGGTGTCACAAAGCCGCGACCGGTGGTCGCGCATGTTTGGTAATCGTTCGTTTAGCCGCCACGGCCGCGCGGCGAGCTTACCGACATGGCCGTCGGGGCTAAACCGTTGTTGGTTGCGGCCATGGGCCGCTCCATCACAAGTATTGCATATCCGTGGCCGGGGCGAGTTTCCGCGGCCCTTGAAGTACCGGTGATAGCGAAAAGAGCGATTCTGTCCACTTGACCGACCGGCGGCCGCGAACCAGAATGTAGTGATCACTAACCACCAGTCACGCGAGACGAGACTCATGCCCGCTACCAGCCGTGTCCCCGACAATTCCGGCCGCTTTGGGCCATTTGGGGGCCGATTCGTTCCCGAAACCCTAACCCGAGCACTGGACGAACTGGCCGCCGAGTACGACAAGGCGTCGGGCGACGAGTCGTTCCAGGCCGAACTGGACGATTTGCTTCGCAATTACGTCGGCCGCCCCTCGCCGCTGTATTTCGCCGAGCGGCTCAGCCGGCAGTGCGGCGGGGCTCGAATCTATCTGAAGCGCGAAGACCTGAACCACACCGGCGCCCACAAAATCAACAATACGCTGGGCCAAGCCCTGCTCACGAAGCGGATGGGGAAACCTCGGGTGATTGCCGAGACGGGGGCCGGCCAGCACGGCGTGGCCACGGCAACCGCCTGCGCGCGGTTCGGCCTAAAATGCGTCGTTTACATGGGCGAGGAGGATATCCGCCGGCAGGCGCCCAATGTGTTCAGTATGAAGCTGCTGGGGGCCGAAGTTCGCCCGGTGAGTAGCGGGTCGCGAACGCTCCGCGACGCTATTAACGAAGCCATGCGCGACTGGATGAGCACGGTCGAAACAACCCACTACATGATCGGCTCGGTGGTCGGACCGCATCCGTTTCCAATGATCGTTCGCGACTTCCAGGCCGTCATCGGCCGGGAAACCCGGCGGCAATGTATCGACCAGTTGGGCCGTCTGCCGGAGGTTATCGTTGCTTGCGTGGGTGGTGGGAGCAACGCGAGCGGTATGTTCTATCCGTTCATCGAGGACGGCGGCGTGGCGATGGTGGGCGTGGAGGCGGGTGGACGCTCGGACAAGATGGGCGATCACGCCGCCCCGCTCTGCTTCGGCCGGCCGGGTGTGCTGCATGGAAGCTATAGCTTCGTCATGCAAGACGAGGACGGCCAAACGTGCGACGTTCACAGCGTCTCGGCCGGATTGGACTACCCGGGCACCGGTCCGGAACACAGCTTCTGGAAACAGATCGGCCGCGTCAGCTACACCAATGCGACCGACGATGAGGTACTGGCCGCCTTCGACACCCTGGCCAAGGCCGAGGGCATTCTACCCGCCCTGGAAAGCGCCCATGCCGTGGCCGAGGCAATCAAACTGGCCACCGACCGAACGCCGGACGAGTCCGTCGTCGTTTGTCTCTCCGGCCGCGGCGACAAAGACGCCCAGGAAATCGCACGATTGACGGAGAGTCGAAAGTTGAGAGTCGAAAGTTGAGAGTTGAGAGTTGAGAGTTGAGAGCCGCTTGCGGCTTCGCAATCCATAACCCCAATCCCACATTGCCATGTCTGCGATAGATACACTTTTCAACGAGCTTCGAGCCTCCGGCCGCAAGGCGTTTATGCCGTTTGTGACGGCCGGCGATCCGGACCTGGACTTCACGGCCGAGGTGATTCGCCAACTGGTGGATCGGGGAAGCAGCATGTGCGAACTGGGGATACCTTACAGCGACCCGATCGCCGACGGGCCGGTGATCCAGGCGTCGTACACCCGGGCGCTGGACAAGAAGATCAAGCTCGCCGACATTTTTCAGATGCTCGGCCGCCTGACACCCACGCTGGCCGCGCCCGTGGTAACCATGGTCAGCTACGCGATCGTGTATCGTCGCGGGTTGGAGGAATACGTGTCCGGTGCGAAGGCGGCGGGCGTGGCCGGCGCGATTGTGCCCGACCTGCCGGCCGAGGAATCGGCCGCACTGGCCGAGATCTGTCGCCGGGAGGATTTCAGCCTTATCCAGCTCGTTACCCCCACCACACCACGCGATCGCGCGCGGCTGATAGCCGAGCGGACGACCGGGTTCATCTATTATGTCTCGGTGGCCGGCATAACGGGCGAGCGGAATGAGCTTCCGCGGGAGATCGTCGACAATGTGGCCTGGCTTCGCCGGCAGACCGATTTGCCCATCTGCATAGGCTTCGGAATCAGCCGCCCGGAGCACGTGCGCACACTCGCGCCCGTCTCCGACGGCCTGATCGTCGGCTCGGCAATCGTCCGCCGCGTGGCCGAGGCATCGACAAAACCACGCGACGAAGTGCTCGAGGAGATCGGTGACTACGTGGCCGGACTGCTGGCCGCGATGGAAGAGTAGATGGCGCCTTGCCTTGCACGGGCATCGACGCTAAACTTTTTTGCGACCGGCCTGAAATGAGGCCTGCCACACCCGGGAGCGATGAAATGACTGCACGAATTGAAGTGCCTGCGGAGCAACTTGCCGAGTTCTGCCTTTGCCATCAGGGTCGGAAGCTTTCACTCTTTGGTTCCGTATTGCGGGATGACTTCGGCCCCAATAGTGACGTGGACGTGCTGGTCGAATTCGAGCCTTCGGCAGCCGTGGGTTACTTCGGACTGGCGGAAATGGAACTGGAACTCTCCAAAATCCTGGGGCGCAAGGCCGACATCCGCACGCCGGCCGAACTCAGCCGGTACTTCCGAAATGACGTCCTGGCCACCGCGGAGACGCAGTATGTATCCGGATGATCTGACACGATTGCACCACATGTGCGATGCCGCCACGGAAGCTCTCGCCTTCACGGAAGGCAAGAGTCGTGGCGATCTCGAGACAGACCGCCAACTGGTGCTGGCGTTGAGCAAGAGCATTGAGATCGTCGGAGAGGCAGCTTCCAAGATTACCGTGGAAACGAAAGACCAACCTGCGGATATTCCATGGGCGGTGATTGTCGGTATGCGACACCGCCTTATCCACGGATACTACGACGTTGATTTGGACCGCGTGTGGAATACGGTTGCCAACGACTTGCCTCCGCTGGTTGCTTCCTTGAAAAAGATCCTCGCATCAGATCCGACAGACTGAAGCCAACGCTCAATACTGCTCAATACTCCCGTGGATTGATCCGTCCCTGCACGCGGCCGGGTAGGCCTTGGATTCGCAGGAAGCCTTCGGCGTCGGTCTGATTGTATGATCCGCCGCCTTCCATTGTGGCGATACCTTCGTCGTACAGGCTGTTCGGGCTAAAACGGCCGGCGACCATCATGTTGCCCTTGTAAAGGTTCAGGCTGACCTGGCCGGTCACCGGCTTCTGGGCCTGGCGGATGAAGGCCAGCAGGGCGTCCATCTTGGCCGAGTACCAGAATCCGTAGTAGACCATCTCGGCCACTTCCGGGGCGAGCCGGTCGCGCAAATGCATCAGATCGCGGTCCATGGTCAACTGCTCGACCAGCCGATGCGCCTCGTAAAGGATCGTCATGCCCGGCGCTTCGTACACACCGCGGCTTTTCATACCCACGAAACGGTTTTCGACCATGTCGATCCGTCCCACGCCGTTGCGTCCGCCAATCTTGTTCAACTGGGCAACTACCCCAAATGCGTCCAGCGGCTTGTCGTTCACCCGGACCGGCACACCCGACTCGAACGCAATTGTGACGTTCTCAATTTCGTCGGGTGCTTTTTGAGGTGAGACGGTCATGCCGAAGTCGACCAGTTCGACGCCGTTCACGCTCAGGTCCTCCAGCTTGCCGGCTTCGTAGCTTATGTGCAGGCAGTTCTCGTCTGAACTGTACGGCTTGGAGACCGACGCCTTGACCGGGATGCCTTTCTGCCGGCAATAGGCGATCATCTCGGTTCGGCCGGGAAACTTGCCGCGGAAGCTCTCGAGCCGCCACGGGGCGACTACCTCGATTGTCGGGTCCAAGGCCTCGGCGGCCAACTGGAACCGGCACTGGTCGTTGCCCTTGCCAGTCGCGCCGTGAACAAACGCGTCGGCCCCCCCCTCCCGGGCAACCTGAAGACAAACCTTCGAGATCAGCGGTCGGGCGATCGAGGTGCCCAACAGGTAGGGGCCCTCGTACTTGGCCTGCCACTGGAGGACGGGAAATGCGAAGTCGCGGCATAACTCGTTCTGGACGTCGACCACTCGGGCTGATGCCGCGCCGAACTTCGTGGCCTTGTCGAGCATCGCCTGCCGATCTTCGCACGGCTGGCCCAGATCGACGTACACCGCGTGTACTTCGTACCCTTCGTCGCCGAGCCAACCCAACAGGACCGAAGTATCCAGTCCGCCCGAATAGGCGAGAACGCAGCTTGCCATGGTAGTGTTTCCCAATCGATACAATAGTAGTTCGTGCGAAGCCGCAAGCGGCACGCCTCCGACTTCCGACCTCCGCCTTCCGACCTCCGACATGGTCAGTCCAACTGATGCACGACGACCATGTTGTGGGCCGAGGCACTCAGGCCGGTGCCGGCTATTAGGACGATGAGATCGCCCGAGCTTAGGCCGCCGACCTTTTGGCCCCAGTTTGTAACGTATTCGAGCAGTTGGCTGTTATCTTCGGTGGGCGCGCCGGCCAGTGGGATCACGCCCCAGTAGAGGCACATGCGTTGGAGCGTCGCCTCCGAACGGCTTACGCCGATGGTGGGTACGAAATTACGGTATTTTGATAGCGACAACGCCGTCAAGCCGCTGGCGCTGGATACGACCACCATCTTGGCGTCAAGCTGTTCGGCCAACTGTCCGCCGGCACGAACGATCGCCTCGGTAATCGGATTGTCACCGACCTCCTCAACGTCCGGTTGCGGCACGGGCGGCCGCTGGCGGTAGAGCGGCTCGGTGGCCAGGGCAATTCGGTGCATCATCTCTACTGTCTGGACCGGATACTGGCCGATGGCCGTTTCGCCGGAAAGCATACAGGCGTCGGCCCCATCGAGTATGGCGTTGGCCACGTCGGTCACTTCCGCCCGGGTGGGTAGACGCGAGTGCTGCATGCTGTCGAGCATTTGCGTGGCGATGATTACCGGCTTTCGGGCGCGGTTGCAGGCAGCGACGATCTGTTTTTGTGCCACGGCCATTTGGGCAATATCGGTCTCGACGCCGAGATCTCCCCGGGCGACCATCACACCGTCGGCCGCCTCTATGATCTGCTCGAGATGGTCGAGCGCTTCGGGTTTTTCTATCTTTGCGATCACTTGGGCCCCAGATGTTTGGGAATCAGATGCCTGGGACTCAGAGCCGTTTGATTGCAGGAGCGCTTGGAGCTGGCGGATCTCGTCGGCACGGCGGACGAAGCTCAGCCCGACGAAGTCGACCCCGTTTTGGGCCGCCCAGGCGGCGTTTTCCCGGTCGATTTGGCTCAGGCTTGGAATACTCAGCTTGACGCCCGGCAGATTGACTCCCTGACGGTTGCGAATTACCCCGGGCTGGACAACCCGGCATTTGGCGTATTCCTTGCCGCACTCCTCCACTATCATGCCGACCGTGCCGTCGGCCAGCATTACCCGATCTCCCACGGCCAATTCGTCGATCAGCGGTGCGTAGTTGGTGACCAGTTCGCCCGGCGTGGTGGAACTCTCGCCGCGAATGAATCGCACCTGGTCGCCGACGGCGCAGCGGACCTGTCCGCCGGGCAATTCACCCAAGCGGATTTTGGGTCCGGCCAGATCGACCAGCACCCCGATCGGTCGGCCCGCCTCGCGCTGAGTATTGCGAATATCGTCGAGATACTGCTGTCGCTGCTGGCGAGTGCCGTGTGCCGTGTTGATGCGGAAGATATCCACGCCGGCGGCGATCAAGTCGGCCAGGCACCGCTGCTTGCCGCAAGCCGGTCCGATAGTGGCGACGATCTTGGTGTTCGAAGGGCGTTGGTACGACGGCAATTGGCTGGCAGACATGAGATTACTCGGTGGTCAGTGATTAGTGGTCAGTGATTAGTGGTCAGTGATTAGTGGTCAGTGATACAGGATAACTTTACTGGATATCACGCGGCTCCGCGACCCCCTCTGGGGAATGGCCCACTGGCGAAACTGTCGGTTAGGAGGTTAGCATATAGCACTGTGCATCAATTGCAAAGCCGCGGCCGGTGGTCGCGGTTGTTCCAGTTACTGGTTCATCTGGTGATTCGCGACCACTGGTCGCGGCTTAACAAGGGTGTTTTTCTCGGAGGATCTTCCATGAGTAGTGCGAAGTCGAATCGGCGCAATTTTCTGAAGAAGTCGGCCGGGCTGCTGGCCGCGGGCACCGCCACGCCTTACTTCTGGACCGCTTCTTACGCCAGGGCCGAGTCGAAGAACGACCGGCTGAACGTGGCCTCGATCGGCACGGGCGGACGCGGCTCGGGTATCGGTCACCAGGCGGGCAGCCTGGGAAACATGGTGGCCGTTTGCGACGTCGATCGTCGACGCGCCGAGCAGTTCGCCGCCAAATACGGCGGGAAATGCGAAATCTACTCGGATTATCGCAAACTGCTCGAACGGAAAGACATCGACGTGGTAACCGTCGGCACGCCCGACCATTGGCACACGGCAATCTGCATCGCCGCGATGAAGTCGGGCAGAGACGTTTACTGCGAGAAACCGCTCACCCTGACCATCGACGAGGGCAAGCTGCTTTGCAAGGTAACGAAGGAGACCGGCCGGGTCTTTCAGATCGGTACGCAGCAGCGGACCGAGTACAAGCAAATGTTTCTCAAGGCGGGGGCCATCGCGCGAAGTGGACGGCTGGGTAAGACGCTCAAGGCGGCCAGCTCGGTTGGTACGTCCCAGCGTGGCGGCCCCTTTGCCAACTCGGCGCCCCCCGCCACGCTTGATTGGGACTTCTGGCTGGGTCAAGCACCAAAGGTTCCCTTCTGCACCCAGCGGTGCCACTCCAACTTCCGCTGGTGGCTGGAATACTCCGGCGGCCAGGTGACCGACTGGGGAGTGCATCACACCGACATCGCAATCTGGGCGCTTGGGCTGGAAAACACCGGACCAACCGAGATCGAAGGGGTGGGTGACTTCCCGAAGATCGAAAACGGGTACAACGTCGCCTACACTTTCGACTGCACGATGAAGTTCGACGGCGGCAACCAAATCCAACTGACCAGCGGCCCGAACGAATTGGTGATCGAAGGCGAAAAAGGCCGAATCCTGGTCAACCGGGGCCGCCTGGTTGGAAAACCAATCGAAAAACTTACCGACAAAGACAAGCAGTGGCTCGACGAAGAGGTCGTGAAACTCTACGGCGGCAAGAAGCCGACCAGCCACATGCGGAACTTCTTCGACTGCGTCAAAAACCGCTCGCTGCCGGTCTCCGATGTTTTTACACACCACCGATCAGTGAGTGCCTGCCACTTGTGCAACATCGCCATGCGGCTTGGGCGCAAGCTCCGCTGGGACCCGGTCAAGGAAGATTTCATCGGCGACGACCAGGCCACTGCCATGCTAAGCCGCAAACAGCGGGAGCCGTATACGATTACGGGCTAGGATTGTAAAGCCGCGACCATTGGTCGCGGTTCGCAGTGAAACGAACGTATCCAGATGGGCTGTCCAGTCATGCGAGAAACCGCGACCACTGGTCGCGGGTTTAAAGGTGCTGAATTCATGACTTACTGGAAAGACAAAGTCGTACTGGTTACCGGCGGTTCCAGCGGATTGGGGCGGGTGATCGCCGAGGCGTTCGGCGCGGCCGGTGCGCGGGTGGTCATCGCCGGGCTGGAACCCGACGCGGTCCGGCAGGCGGCCGACGAGATGCGGGCCGACGGCCGCGACGTGCTGGGAGTCCACGCCGATATCACGCGAGATGAAGACGTCGACAACCTGTTTCGGCAGGCCCTTGACCGGTTCGGCCGGTTGGACGTATTGGTGAACAACGCGGGCCGATCGATGCGGGGCAAGGTGCTGGACACCACGCCCGAGCAGTTCGGCGACTTGATGGAGTTGAACCTGCTTGCGCTGGTGCGATGCACTCGCGCGGCGGTACCACATCTGCTCGGGCGGCGTGGTCATGTTGTGAACATCGGGTCGCTGGCGGCCAAGTCGGCCTCGCGTTGGGTGGGTGCGTATCCGGCCACAAAGCACGCCGTGGCCGCCTACTCGCAGCAATTGCGCCTGGAACTCGGCTCGGAAGGCTTGCACGTCCTTCTGGTTTGCCCCGGCCCCATTGCCCGAAAGGACTCCAGGCTCTATCCGCTGAAAGGCCTGGAGGACCTACCCGACCGGGCCCGGCACCCGGGAGCAGGCGTAAAGACCCGGGCGATTCCGTCCGAGAAGCTCGCCCGGCTGATCCTCCGGGCGTGCCAGCGCCGTCGGCCGGAACTGGTCGTGCCGGGCAAGGCCCGATTGCTCTTCGCCATTTCCCAGTTATGGCCGCGTCTGGGCGATTGGATCGTGCTGCGGAACACGTGACAGTGATCAGTGGCCAGTGGCCAGTGGCCAGTGATCAGTGGCTAGTGATCAGTGGTCAGTGGCTGGTGGACAGCTACAGACCATGGCCCATTGCCGAATCACCGCCAATCTGGCACCATAAGAGGCTCAAGCAGAGAAACACTGATCCCTGCTCCCTGATCCCTGGTCCCTAACCCCTGACCCCTGATCCAAACACGGAGACAAACCATGGCTGCATTCCCCGACGTCCCGAAAATCCCGTTTGAAGGTCCCGACTCGAAGAACCCGTTGGCCTTCCGGTTTTACGACGAGAACGAACTGGTCGAAGGTAAGCCGATGAAGGACCATCTGCGGTTCAGCGTTGCTTACTGGCACACGATGCGGGGAACCGGCGCCGATCCGTTTGGGCCCGGCACAATGGTCCGGCCGTGGGAAGGTGCGGAAGATACGGTAGATAATGCGATCAATCGCGTCCGCGTTGCCTTCGAGTTCATGGAGAAGCTGGGGACCGACTTCTTCTGCTTTCACGACCGCGATGTCGCCCCGGAGGCAGACACGCTGGCCAAAACAAACAAGAACCTCGACGCCGTGGTCAAGGTTATCAAGGAGGAATCCGACCGGACGGGCATCAAGCTGCTCTGGGGCACGGCCAATTTGTTCAGCAATCCGCGTTACATGCACGGCGCGGCCACAAGCCCCAACGCCGACGCCTTCGCCCATGCCGCCGCCCAGGTGAAGAAAGCCCTGGAGGTCACCAAGGAACTGGGTGGCCAGGGATACACCTTCTGGGGCGGCCGGGAAGGTTACATGAACCTCTGGAACACCGACATGCGGCGCGAGCTGGACCACCTGGGCGCCTTCATGCACATGGCCGTCGACCATGCAAAGCAGATCGGCTTCACCGGCCAGTTCTACTTCGAGCCAAAACCCAAGGAACCGACCAAGCACCAGTACGATTTCGACGCCGCCGCTTGCATCAATTTCCTCCGTGCCTACGGACTGGAGGATCACGTCAAGCTGAACATCGAAACGAACCACGCAACGCTGGCCGGACATACCGTCGAGCACGAGTTGGAATACGCCGGGCACCAGGGCTTTTTGGGCTCGGTGGACGCCAACACGGGCGACCTGCTCTTGGGCTGGGACACCGACCAGTTTCCCACCGACGTCTACATGACCACCAAGATCATGCTGGCCTTCCTCAAGTACGGCGGTCTGGCGCCGGGCGGCGTGAATTTCGACGCCAAAGTGCGCCGCGAAAGCTTCGAGCCGGTCGACCTGTTCTACGCCCACGTCGGCGGCATGGACACCTTCGCCAAGGGCCTGAAGATCGCGGCGGCCATCCGCGCCGATGGCGAGTTGGGGCAGATGCTTGCCGACCGCTACAGTTCCTGGGATACCGGCATCGGCGCCGAGATCGAGGCCGGCAAACACGGCTTCGCTTCGCTCGAGAAGTACATGCTCGAAAAGGGCGACGCAACGCCCAACACCAGCGGCCGGCAAGAGTTGTTCGAGAACGTCGTCAACCGGTACGTGCTTTAGACCCCTTCTAGGAAGGGCAAATCTCGTCCATAGGACCTTGGAGTTGATCTCCGATCGTGTTTGCTGGCACGGTGCCCGCTGGAACGGAAACGTCGCGCCTTCGGTCACGGGGTCAGCAACGGAAGAACAATGAGGTCCCGACCCGAATGGCACTGTCGAGTTCGTGAAAATGACGTATTTTGCCGAACTCTGGGTAAATTAACTACGACCTGATAAGACAAGTGCCCTTGCCTGTAATGTGCATCTTGCCTATTTAGCATCCACGACAGTG
>JAUWJC010000234.1 GCA_030607895.1 Pirellulales bacterium | reverse complement strand
TGGGGTCAGGCCGGTAGTAGGTATTAAGCGTTGAGGTTTGGCTGCTGGGCGGGTAGAGTGGCGACGGGACACGGGCCAACTCCAACAGAATGCTCACCAATTGGAAAAGAAGTAACACCTACTACCGGCTTGACTCCATTTGGCGAGTCTACAGCGCGGCCAGCGCGCGGTTGACTAACTCGACGGCGCGGGCCGGCGCGGCGGCGTCCCAGGAGAAATGGTACTCCAGGGCCGGGCGGAGGAAACAGAGTGCCAACTCCTCCGGCGGGCTGCCAAGAATCCGCTCGACGGCCAGGGCATAGACAAGCATCTGCATCTCGTAGTGGGCCGCCGTCGGTTCGAGCGTCGAGCGGTCCACCCGATTCGTTTTGTAGTCGATCAGGTGCCAGCGCCCGTCGGCGTCTTCGTAGAGGCAATCGATATAACCCTGGAAGTACCGGCCGGCGCCGTCGCCATTGCCGCTTGCGGCTTCGCAACTGCTTACATCGCCGTCGGGCGGCCAGGCCAGCAGGAACTCCAACTCGGGATGCACCTGCCTGGCCTTGGCGATCTGGGCGGCGCGTGGCGAAGCGAGAAACCGGGTAATCATCTCGATCGGCTCGTCGAGCGGCGTGTTCGGATCGGAGAGATACCGCGGCGCGTGCCGGCCAACAATCGCAGGCACGTCAACCTCACGCCCGAACTCGACCTCCTCCAAAACGTCGTGGACCAGAGAGCCCAGCGAGAGCGGATCAATCGTCACGGCGGCGTGCATACCGTCCGCTTCCACCTCGTCGGTTAACGGAGCCGCTTCGACCGAGTGCATCTCGCCGCTGAGTCGCGAGAAGGAATACTGTCGCGGGGCTTTCTTGTCGGCCGGCACCGGTGCAAGATACAGTGGAATCCGGCCGGAGCCGTGTTGGGCCAGTTCGGCTGCCTTGTCGGCCAGTTTCGCCAAGTCGCGCCGCGGCGCCCCGGCGGGGTCTTCCGTCGAGGGCGAGGGCCGGTCGGTTGTTACCTTCACGGCCGAAAAAGGGACCAGGTTTAATTTGTGCGAAGCAGCCTCCGGGCCGTTCCGGCAAATTAAACCTGGTCCCTTTTTCGGCCGGAGCTTGCCGGTGGCCGGGTCCAGTCGCGAGCCGAGCAGTTCCATCCAGGGCCCCTTGGCGTTTTCAAGTCGGTCGATGCCGGCCGAGAGAATCAGGTAGTCGGCCGCCCGGGTTGTTGCCACGTACAGAAGCCGAGCCGTCTCGGCCTCTTCCTCCTCGTCCTGTTCCAGCTTGTACAGGTCGAACCCGCCCACGCCGGTTGTCTTGACCATGGGACCCAACTCCGGCGTAAAGGCCACACTGTCCCGGGATGCTTGCTTTTTTCTGACCAGGTCGGGGACGACAACCACGGGAAACTCCAGTCCCTTGGCCTGGTGGATGGTCATCAGCCGGACCACGTCGGCCGATTCCGGGCAGGTGGCCGCCAGTGGTTCGTCGGGCTGGCGGGCGACGAACTGGCAAAGCTCCGTGATGAAGTCGGCCAACGAGAACACGCCCGATCGATCGAAACTCCGTGCCTGGTCGATCAGTTTCCGCAGGTTGGCCAGCTTCCGTTGGCCCAGGAACTCGGCCAAGAGCACGGCGTCGTAACCGGTTCGATCCAAGGCCAGTTCGATCAACCGGGCGACCGGCAGCCGGTCCTTCATCGCGTGCAGCTCGGCCAACGTAGCCGCGGCAAACTCCACGCGGCGGCGCTGTTGGCGACTCAACTCGCTCGGCAGCGTGTCGGCAAACAGGCCGCCGGCGAGTCCATCGGGGTGTTCGACCAGCCAGAACAGCGTCTCGTCTTCCAGGCCGAAGAACGGGCTGCGCAGCACGCCGGCCAGGCTTACCTCGTCGTTTGGGTTAGCCACCGCTCGCAGCAAGTTCAACAGGTCGAATATCTCCTGCTGGGCATAGAAGGCATGGCCTCCGACCAGGTAGTAGTCGATGCCGTGCCGCCGCAGCGCGTCCTCGTAAACGGCCACGTTTGAAAGGGCCCGAAACAATAGCGCGACATCACCCGGTCGAACCGGTCTGGCCGCCGGACTGCCGTCGGTGCCGGACTGTTCCTCCCAGACGATCTCCTGGCCGCTTTCGAGCATCTCCTTGATCCGACGCGCGATCCAGTCGGCCTCGATCCGTCTGAGCCGATCGGCTTCGCCCGCCACCCGTGCTCTTGGGGCGGGGTCTTCGTCGGATGGGTCGTTTTCCGCCGCCGGCGACGCCCAGAGGAACTCGACGGCCGGGATGGGACCGACTTGCTTTCGATGGGCGCGGAGCGGTTCGTAGTCGGGGCCCAGCTTGTCGCAAAACAGGCCGTTTACGAAATCGAGAATGGCCGGCTGGCTGCGGAAGTTCAGCGACAGGGGCATCCGTCCCGACTCGGGCATCGAGTCGCGAAGCTGCCGGAAGACCCGCGGATCGGCCCCGCGAAAACGGTATATCGACTGCTTGTAGTCGCCGACGAAGAACAGCTTGCCCCCAAAAAGCTTCTCGCCCGACAGCGCTTTGACCAACTCGACCTGCACCGGGTCGGTGTCCTGGAATTCATCGACCAGCAGGAGGCGGAATTGCGAGGAGATCCGTTGCCGAAGTGCTTCGCGATCGGCTCCGCAAAGCAACTGCCTGGTGTGGATCAGCAGGTCGTCGAAGTCGAGAACGGCCAGTTCTTGCTTTTTCGCCTGGTAGACCTTGTCCGTGTCGGCGGCGACGGCCAGCAGTTTCAGGCCGGTCTCGGCGGCCGGCAATGCCGCGTCGGGATCGAATTGCAGCAACGAGTCGAAGCTCTTGATCAGTTCGCGAAGCTGCTGGGCCGCGTCGCGAAACCGAAAGTAAATCTCGTCGCTGGGCCAAACGGTCTTTGGGCCTCCGCCTTGCACCCGGGCGCTGTCGCGAATAGCCGCCAGGTCGCCGTGCGGATCGGTACTCTCCGGCAGGTTGGGAAGCCGCTCGAGCAGGAGTTGGCGCCGTTGGAGCATCTTGGGGTGGTCGGGCCGATTGTCGCGGAGAATATCCAACACCGCCGAGGCCGACGACGACTGGGTAACTCGGCCGAGCACCCGGGGTAGCGTTACATTCCGGTGGTAATTTGCCCATCGTGCCGTCAGCGATTCGGGTGTTTCCCGAAGCCACTCGTGCCAATCGATTTCCTGCCGCCGCGAAAGCAGCCGGGTAATCCGGCCGCGAAGTCCCTCGAGGCCGAACTCGACCGTCAAGTCGATGACCGCCTCGTCCCGGTCGGCCAGCCGGCCGCGAAGCTGCTCGTCGAGCAACTCGAACAACAGCGTGTCGGCTTGCGCCCGTTCCATTACGCGGAACCGCGGCTCCAACCGGGCTTCGACCGCGTGGGCCCGAAGCAGCGACGCGCAAAACGAATGGATCGTGCTAATTCGGGCAGAGTCCAGTTGGCGGACCAGGTGCAGCCAGTAGTCGACGTGCTCTTCGGGCGCGTCGAGCAGGCGTTGGTTGCAGGCCGCGCGAATCCGCTCGCGCATTTCCCGGGCGGCACGCTCGGTAAAGGTGATGGCGGCCGTTTCGGCCAGCTTCGAGCGCGGCGGTGTCTGGCCGGGGCCGGGCTCCAGTTCGGCCAGGAACCGCTCGGTCAGGACGAACGTCTTGCCGCATCCGGCACCCGCCGAAAGCGCAACGGAAACGTCCCGAGCCGTTACCGCCCGACGCTGCTGATCGGTCAATCCGTCTCCCGCGGCGGCTCCCATATCTTCTCCAACGAACGGATTTGTGCAACGCGACAAACGGTATGGAACGGGCAATAGCCGGTGCAGAGCTTGTCCTGGCTGAACGCGGGAAACTCACCCTGCCGGATTCCCCGTACCATGGCGCCCAGGATATCCGGAAGTTCCAGGCGAATTTCCTCCCACTCGGCCGTCGGGACGAGTCCGCCGTCGCCCTGCTCGTACATCTGCAATGCTTTTCTCGGCTTGAATCCATTATCGCGGATGGACCAATATCCGAGTTGCCAGGGCAGCGCGTCTTGGTCGTTGAGCATCAGTTCTTCCACGGCCAGGGCGTAGAGCGGCAGTTGCAGGGCCCGGCCGGAAAGGACCGCCTCGCGATCGGGTTTGATCGAATTGCCCGTCTTGTAGTCCACAATGTTGAATACCGCCTGGCCGGCCACCGATCCGATGTCGACCCGATCGACTCGGCCACGGATGCGGATCGTTCCGCTGGAGGTTTGGCACTGCAGTGCCCGATCGGTCGAGGGCGGTTCGCCGTGGCGGTCGTGACCGAAGGAGACCTCGAACAACCGCGGCGCCATGGCCGACGCGGACTTTGCCCAGAACTTATCGTACCGCTCGTGCTGGTCGCGATAGTCGGCCATCCATTGCCTCAGCAGGCGATGATCGACCTCGCGCAGCGCGGCTTCCACCGGGTTGTCGGACCGCTTGGTAAACAGCTCATCGAGCGTCTCGGCCACGAGGAGATCGTACTGCTCGGCGTCCAGAGTGGCCGGCGAGACCGGTTCGCCGTATGACCGGTTCACCCGCCGGTGAAAGTCGGCCAACGCCTCGTGCACCAGCCGACCACGCCAAAGGTAGTCGACCTCGAGCACAAGGTCCTCCAACGGCTTCAACCGCAACACGCGCTCGAAGAAAAATCGGTAGGGGAAGGAAGCATAGTCTTCCAACTCGGTGGCGCTGAAGGTGTGCCGGTCGGGGTATTGAGCGGCCAGCCGATTGCGGGCGGCGGTGCCGACGATCATCCCTTCGGCAGGGCCGAAATGCTCGCGACCGCCACGTTGGTCCGTCAGATGCAAGCCGGCCAGGATGTTTTCCGCCAATCCGGGCGATGGCTCCCGCCGAACCAACCCGGCCAGAAGCGAAATATTGCCCGACAATGCAGTGGCCAACGCCTTGACGCGGAACTCGGCCGCAGTGAGCGGTTCGTCGTCCGGGGGGATGGGGCTCAAATCGAGCGATTCGGTCCGGCGAATTCGGCCCGGGCCGCAGGCCTGCTCGACCTCCTTCAAGTACGGGCTGGCGGCCAGCGGCACGGCCGATTCGTCCAGCGCCGGATAGCTCATCCAGAGGCGCTCGGTTGCCCGGGTCACCACCTCGTAAAACAGCAGCATCTCCTCGCAGTTGCGTTGGCCCAGGTCGACCAGCGGCAATCCGGCGTCGATAAGCCGTTGCGATTCCGCTTCGCTGTAGAGCCGATCGTGGCCGGGGGGCGGCGGGAAAGCACTCTCGGAGAGCTTGGCGAAAAAGAGATAAGGGATTTCCAGCGCGCGTACACTCTGCGCCGAAAGCACCCTTACCCGCCCCGATTCGTCCTGCCCGCCGCGCATCGGCACGCTGCTAAGGATGTCCAACAGCGTGGCGAGGGCTTCGCGGCGATCCAAGACGTCGGCATCCTTTGCAAGCCATTTAGCCAGGGTGTCGCACTGGTCCAAGGCGTCTTTCAACCGGTTCCAGGCATCGACGTCCGCGGTCCCTGTTGCGGAAACTTGCTTGAGTGAAACGTTGACGTCAAGGCCGTCCCTCAGCCCCCGGCTCTGCCGGGGGATAGCCGGCTGCATGTCCACGCTGTCCCCCGGCAAAGCCGGGGGCTGAAGGGCTCGAAGCAAACCCGTCTGCTCGGCCAACCGCTCCCATGCTTCGGCCCATTGTGCCAACGTGGCCCGCCGAGGCATCTCGGCAAATACCCCATCCAAACGCGAGAGCAACGCCAGTGTCGCCTTTTCCCCGGCGAGTTGCTCGATCAACCGCTTACGGCCACGCGGGATCTGCAGGCGCCGGATTACCCGATCTGCCACGCGCAGCGCCCGGCCTTCCTGCCACTCGGGCCAGTCGGGTTGGAAGTAGTTGCTACCGATCACAGCCAACAATTCGCGGAACGGCCAATCCTCGATGTCCAGCCGCAAAAGGGCCGCCAACGCGATCAGGGCATTCGAGCGATCCAACGCCGGGCTCGACTCCAAACTGAACGGAATCCCCAGCTTGCCGAAGACCTCGCCAGTCAACTCGCCCGCGCTGTCGGCCGAGCGGAACACCACGGCAATCCGCTCGGGTGGAACCGGCCGGCCGCCGCTCGACTGGCAACCTTCCCTCAGCAATCGCTTGATCCGGCGGCCGATCTGCTCGATCTCGCCCAACTGCCGCGATACGGCCAGTATCTCCAACCCATCGGTCAGGCGCGCCGGCTGCACCTGACGAGGATTGGCGAACAGGTTGGCTTCCAAATGGGCCATGGCCGGCCAGCGGGGCGACTCGGGCCGGTCGATGTGATGACAGTCCAGCGCCTTGTGTCGTTGCCGGAACTCCTCCAGCGTTTTGAGCGGCTTGAAAAACAAATCCGACCGTGCCGAAAAAGGGACCAGGTTTAATTTGTGCGAAGCACCCTCCGGGCCGTTCCGGCAAATTAAACCTGGTCCCTTTTTCGGCTCAAACGGCAGCGTAATCAACAACTCCTCGACACGCGCTGCCAGAAGTTGCAATATCTCATGCTGCGTGGGTGTGAAGTCGGTGAATCCGTCGGCCACCACCAGCTTCAACCGCTCCACCTGCCGCACGGTTGACTTCTGCAAGCGATCTCTGGCCCGCCAAAAACGGCCCTCTGCGTCGTAAAGGTGGTTCTCTTCGAGCAGGTGCTGATAGGCCTCGTAGATGGCCAAAAGTTCGGTGTCTTTTTGCGTCATGCCGCTCGACTGGCACGCATTGCGAAACCGGTCGGGCCAGACCTCCAGCCGCTTCAACTCGCTGATCCACCGGCAG
>JAUWJC010000320.1 GCA_030607895.1 Pirellulales bacterium | reverse complement strand
CTGCGGCTCGGATCATTTTTCCTTCGCGTGTCCACCTCGTCACCCGCAGTGAGGATACCGCGGCTCGGAGGGAGCGTAGCCTCAATCTTCGTATCGGGGCAACATCTAGGGAGCATTGAGAAAATATGCGGATTATATGGATTATCCGGAACCCGTAAGTGGTGCTGGTCGTGCCGGAAGCAGAGGTATTGCCGGATATCCCCAAAATTCTGCCTGGGAAAGCACTTCCCCCAAAACAGGTCGCCCTCGCCGTGCCGATAGGAGATTGCAGAAGACCAGAGGGGAAACCATCACCGGAAATTTAAGGGGAGTAGGGTGGCTGGAGAATATAGCCGGGCAGATGTGCGGCCATTGGGTGTGGTTGGCCCGATTCGTGCCGCACGGTGGTTGATGTGGCGAAGATGGGGTATCGGGGCGGCCTGCCTGTTGTGCTGCTCTGCGGCCTGGCTCTCGACGGCCGGAGAGGTCGTTTATCGGAGCACGCGGACGGAAGGACAACCGGTTGACGAGTTGGACATGTTCCGTTTCCCCAAGCGGCGGAATCATCGGGCGTTTGAATCGCGGACAAAGCACTTCGTGATAGTGTCGATGTCGCCGTTGGGCCGGCAGCAAGCGGACTGGGCCGCCAGACGGACGGAGCAGATTTGGGAGGAGGTCTGCCTGCTGGCCAACCAATGGACCGACGTACATCACAACCCGAAGTTCGGCATGGGTGCGGTAGAGGTGCTTGCGATCGGCTCGCCCTGGCACCCGCACATGCAGCCCGCCCCGGGACCAAGCAAACTGAACATGCAGCCGATCATCTACATGCCACACGCGAACATGCCTGGTGATCTGGAAGTAAAACGCTTAGCACGGTTGCGGCGTGAGATATTCATGTCGTTCCTACGCGTGTCTCAAGCAGACATGGTGTTGCCCGACTGGGTCCAGTTGGGAATGGCCCAGTACTTCTCCGGCGAACCGGCACCCCAGAAGCCGATGGCTCGGCTCGATGTGCCCGCCGAGATTCAAAGGTACGGAACGGGGGTTTGGGCGCGTCGGGCAGTTCAGGATCGCATGTTCCCGTTGAACGAAGACCGTCTCCAGGCCGTCCTGTGGGTTGACTACCTGCTGCGAGGTAACGACGCCGAGTACGCGCCCCAACTATTCGCAGCCATGTCGAGAGAACTCGATGCACACATGCAGGACCCATACAGCCCGGGCGAGGGCATCAAGGGCACGGAGCGATTCGAGCCGCCAGTCTCCACCGTCCCACGCCGGCATCCGCTGCACGACCTGCTAAGGAGCACGCCCATTCAGTCCACACTGGGCGATTGGTTGAACGACCGAGAAGTGGGGCAAGCGATTATCGAGCCGGACCCGAAGAACCTCGTGCTTGACGAACGCCATCGGGAGATGGTCCTGATTCTGAAGCTGATGCAGCGTTTTGGGATGTCGCGGTCGAACCCAATTCGGCCGCGGGTGCACCAGTTCGGCGTGGGCACTTACGAACCCACCTCGGCCCAAACACCGTCGGCCGTGGGGCTGTCGACGTTGTACGAGCGGCTGGTCGATCCGCGCCAGCCCCGTTGGGCAACCCTTGATACCGACGGAAGCCTTCTGATGTCGAGCAATCACGCGCGGTTGGCGGAGCTTCTCAAGAACCCCGATCGTCGATACCGCACCTTCCGACGCGACAAGCACCTAGCCTTGGAGGTGGCGTTTGAGACGGGCGAAGTGTTCGAGGCCTGGCTGGAAAAGAATATCAAGAACCCAAAGCGTCCGATCGCCCGGATTATTCAGCCGTAGCACAGGCTTCCAGCCTGTGGCTGGGCAACACAGGCAAGATGCCTGCGCTACTGGAGTGGCTTATGAAGAATCCCGGCTATCCCTCGGAGTTGTCGGCCGGTTTTTGTGCTTTTTTGGAAGCGGGTGGCGGTTTGCGGATTTCGCCAACGATGGGAATGGGCGGTTTCTTGTTGACTTCTAAAATCTTTCGCTTTGAGTTATCGCCCAGCACGTGCCTGAGTTCCTTGTCGGCTTCGCGTAAGGTTCGTTTCAGTTCGGCTTTGACCTCGTTGCTTTCGTCGTCAAATGCGTCGATGGCGTCGATCAAGGAGCGGACGATGGGAGTCTGAGGCTCTTTGGTATTGGCTTGCGGGGCCCTTCTGACTTCGGCCGGTGCCTTGGGGCCTCGAGCCGCCGGCCTTGGGACGGCTCGCCGGTCGCAACCGGCAAACACCACGGCAGCACACATTGCAACCACTGCCAAACGAATCATCGCCAGGATTCCTCCGCTGTTGGGACTAACGAGGCCGATTCCTGGGGCAGTTTCAACGGTGGGAATCGCCAGGGGCTATTGTGCTCGGTCATGGTCTGCTGACTGTACATTCCGGGCCAGTGATAGGTGTACTGAGGCGGGACAGGAAATTTGTAGCTTCCACGGCACGAGCAGTTGAAATAACCGGCTTGGGCGATTCGGGAGCGGCAACGGGAGCAGATGCCCGGGCGCGCTCGCAAGCCGCAACAGGAGCAACAACTGCAATAACAATCGGGGTTGTCGGAATCCCAGTTGTTTTCGGTAAGCTCAAGGTTGTCGTTTTGGGGAGGCGGTTTGGGTACGTCGTCGGATGCGGTGCCTGTTTCCCAGCAATAGCCCAACGCAGCAGCCACGACAAGACACATCGTTAGGACGCAGAGTCTTCGCATTTCCCCCTCCTTATTTTCCACGGTGCTCGGCATTACCCGTCCGAAAAAGGGGCCCGTCCGAAAAAGGGGACAGGCACCGTCGGCATGCTGGAAACTCCCGAAAAAACCAGCCCGTGACGGAGCCAGTCCCCATTTTCGGACTCCCTTCCTTGCAGTTTGAGTACCCAGTGTTCATTATCGGCAGAACCGTTGCGTCAAGCCCAGCACAAAAAACCGCTACAGGTAGGTCGGAAGTCATGCGTAGCGGGCCATGATCCGATCGACCAGGCCGGGCGAGAGGCGGTTGAGCCAGCAGAGGACTTTGCCCCACCGATACGGGATGATCTCGTGCCGGCCACGCCGTATCGCACGGACCGTTTCCCTGGCTACCGCGGCGGCGGTGACGGCCGTGTGTTCCGGCCAGGACGGCTCGCCGGTCCGCTGGATCACGTTGTCGAAGAACTCGGTTGTGGTCGTGCCCGGGCTGACAACCAGCACGTCTATCGGATGGCGGGCGAACTCCGCGCGGATCGATTCGCTGAAGCCCTGCACCGCGAACTTGCTCGCGCAGTATTCGCAGTTGTGTGGCGTGCCGCGGTGTCCCAGGATCGAGCTGACATTCACGACAATGGGATTGGTTCCTTGCTTCAGCAGGGGCAGTGCCAGGCGTGTCATCTCGACCAATGCGAAGAAATTCACTTCCATGACTTGTCGCAGCCGCTTGGGGTCGGCTTCTTCGAATCGCCCCAGGGCGCCGATGCCGGCGTTGTTCACAAGGATGTCCAATCCGCCGAAGCGAGACTGGGCGGCATCGACGGCCTTTTGGCGTATTGCCGGATCGGTAATGTCGCCGGCGATCGGTTCGACCTGACCCCCGGCGGCAGTTATCTGGTCGGCCAGTTCGCCGAGGCGTTCTTTGCGTCGCGCGACGACAACCGACCGGGCGCCTTGCCGGGCCAGTTCCAGCGCGATCTCACGTCCGATCCCGCTGGAAGCGCCGGTGACGATGGCGCGGCTTTCTTTGATTTTACGTTTAGGCACGGGTAAAGGATTTCTGATTTGGGATTTCTGATTTCTGATTTGGAATTTATTTTCCGCTTGCGGCTTCGCAGTGTACAGTCGGGTGGGGCGAGGCACGAGACCCACGGAGGATCGACATGAGATGCCTTTGCGTGGGTCTCGTACCTCGACCCACCCTACAAACTCTCAACTCTCAACTCTCAACCATGGAGTGCGGCCGAACGACGATTTCACGCTTGCCGATCGTACCCAGATATCGCTGGGGCAGCCGGCAATGGACGGTAACGCGGGCATCGTGGTATCGTTTTGAAAGGACTTCGCCGTGGGCGGCCAGGTAGGCCATCAGCCGGCCGTTTCCCGTGCTCATCTCGATATCGCCGTCGACGAACCCGCGGCTGAGCGCGTCGCTTGCCGCCGCGGCCAGTTGCTCGATTCCGGCGCCGGTTCGCGCGCTTATGGGCAGTGCGTTGGGATAGCGATTCAGTAGTCCGTCCAGACTGGCCCGATTTGGCAGAGCGTCGATCTTGTTGGCAACCAGCAAGGTGTCCTTCTCTTGAATGCCGATTTCTTCGAGCACTTTGTACGCGGCGGCGATTTGGTCCGAAACGGCCGGGTTGGAGGCGTCGGCAACGTGCAGGAGCAGGTTAGCCTGTCGGGCTTCTTCCAAGGTGGCCTTGAAGCTGGCGATCAGGTGGTGGGGTAGGTCGCGGATGAACCCGATGGTGTCGCTCAGCAGAACGGGTCCCCAGCCGGGTAACTGCCAGCGGCGCGTTCGCGTATCGAGTGTGGCGAACAGGGCGTCTTGGGTATGCACGTCGGCGCCGGTCAGCACGTTCAACAGGGTACTCTTCCCGGCGTTGGTGTAACCGATCAGCGAGACGGTCATCAGTTCGCTTCGGGCGGCCACCTCGCGCTGTTTGCGGCGCTCGATGGTTTTGAGTTGGCCGCGCAAGTCGCGAATGCGTTTTTCCACAAGCCGGCGGTCTTCTTCCAACTGCTGCTCGCCCGGCCCGCGCAGGCCGACGCCCTTTTTCTGCCGCGACAGGTGCGTCCACATCCGCTTCAGCCGCGGCATGGCGTACTGCAACTGGGCCAATTCCACGGCCAGCCGGGCCTGGTGGGTCCGAGCGCGGCTGGCGAAAATGTCGAGGATCAACTCGGTCCGATCGAGCACCTTGACGCCGGTGGTCTTTTCGAGATTTCGAGTTTGTGCGGGCGTCAAGTCGTTATCGAAGATAATGACGTTGGCCTCGGTCATTTCGGCGAGTCGTTTGAGTTCTTCGACCTTGCCTTTACGCAGGTAAGTTGCCGCGTTTGGCACGTCGAGACGCTGCGTCAGGTGGCCGACGACGCGAGTTCCCGCCGTTTGGGCCAACCCTTCCAGTTCCTCCAGGGGCGGGCCGTGAAAGCTTCGCTCCCGCAGCAAAACACCGACCAGCAGGGCCGCCTCGCTGGCGACGCTCTCGGCGCGATTCATTTCGTTCACGGCGATCTGGTTCCTCCCGTGGCCTTGAAAACCCTACTTGGACAGCGCCACTTTGGGCGCGAAAGTCGACGTAACCTGTTTATGAGAAAGCAGTTGTGGCAGGCTGGTAATCTGGGCAACCGGGATTCACGAGAACGCCGCAACTGATTTGGCAGCAACAACTT
>JAUWJC010000023.1 GCA_030607895.1 Pirellulales bacterium | reverse complement strand
TGAGCGCAGCGAAGGGCGTGGGAGCCGGAAAAACACGCCCTTCGCTGCGCTCAGGGACGTGCCACCCAGTTGCCGATTCGGTCAAGTTATTCTTTCACAACGACTAAGTGTCAATCCTATTGTGTTGTCGGGAGTGTTCGGATGGCTCGAGTATGTGAAGTGTGCGGCAAGAAGGCTGCCATGGGCAATTCGGTGTCCCACCGCGGTAAGGCCAAATACCTCGGCGGTGTGGGAACAAAGATCACCGGCATCTCCCGGCGCCAATTCCGGCCGAACCTGCAGAAGGTCCGCGTGACCACGTCCAACGGAACGCACAAGACGATGCGAGTTTGTGCCCAGTGTATCCGTAGCGGTGCAATAACCAAGGTCGTCCGCCGCGCCCCCTTCAAGGTCTCTTCCACCGACGCGCTTGACGAGAAGTAGCTTTCAGCTATCAGCCATCAGCTATCAGCTTTCCAACCTCCGACTTCCGACCTCGAATGACCATTTCACGCAAAGAAGTCGAAAAGGTGGCCCTCTTGGGTCGGCTGCGCTTGTCGGACGACGAACTCGACAAAATGACCACGCAATTGGGCCAGATTCTCGACTATATGGACTTGCTGGCCGAGTTGGATACCGATCAGGTGGAACCGATGGCCCACGCACTGGACGTCTCCGACGTGCTGCGCGACGATCGGGTTCGGCCCAGCCTCGACCGCCGCGAAGCACTGGCCGGCGCACCAAACAGCGACGACCAGTGCTACCTGGTGCCCGCCGTGTTGGGAGCTTGCGGCTTCGCACCGGACTCAACATGTCGCCGATTGAACTAACCGCCACGCAACTGCTGGATGAACTCCGGTCGGGGCTGATCAACTCGGTCGAGGCCACCCGGGCGTTTCTCCAGCAGATCGGGCAGCACGACGAATCGATCGGGGCCTTTCTGCGGGTCGATTCCGAAGGGGCGCTCGATCGGGCCGAGCTGATCGACCGCCGCCGCAAGCAGGGCGAACCGCTCGGACGCCTGGCCGGATTGCCGGTGGCCGTGAAGGACCTGCTCTCGACCCGCGGCGAGCCGACGAGCTGCGCCTCGCGAATCCTCGAAAACTTCCGCCCGCCCTACGATGCCACGGTAGTGGCCAACCTCAAGGCGGCCGACGCCGTGCTGATCGGCCGGACCAACATGGACGAGTTCGCCATGGGCGGCTCGACCGAGAACTCGGCATTCCAAACCACCCGAAACCCCTGGGACACCTCCCGGATCCCCGGCGGTTCCAGCGGCGGCTCGGCCGCTTGCGTGGCCGCTTCGATGGCGCCGCTGGCGGTGGGGAGCGACACGGGTGGGTCGATCCGCCAACCGGCCGGGCTCTGCGGCATCACGGGCATGAAGCCTACCTACGGCCGCGTCAGTCGTTGGGGTCTGGTGGCGTTTGCAAGCAGCCTGGACCAGATCGGCCCGTTGGCCCGAACGGCCGAAGACGCCGCACTGCTGCTGGAGGTCCTTGCCGGCCACGACCCGCGCGATTCCACGTCCATCGATCGGCCCGTGCCCGAGTACTCGAAAACGATCGGCAAGCCGTTGGAAAACCTGCGGATCGGCCTGGTCCGCGAGCACTTTGGCGAGGGCCTCGACGCGGAGGTCGAAGCGGCGGTGCGCGAGGCGGTTCGGGTGTACGAGTCGCTTGGAGCCACGGTGCGCGAGCTATCGATGCCGCACGGCAAGTACGCCGTGGCTGCCTACTACATCATTGCCCCAAGCGAGGCCTCCAGCAATCTGGCTCGATACGATGGTGTTCACTACGGCCGGCGGACCGACGAGGCTGCAATGATGGCCGAGTTGGAAGCCGAGCGCAAGGCGCTTGCGGCATTGGGCGACACAGCCGCCTTGGACGAGTTGGACGATCCGTTGGTACGCATGTACCGCCGCTCGCGCTCCGAGGGTTTTGGGGCGGAAGTCAAGCGGCGGATCATGCTGGGCACCTATGCCCTGAGCGCCGGTTACTACGACGCGTACTACAAGAAGGCGCTCAAAGTACGCCGGCTGATCCGGCAGGATTTCGATCGGGCCTTCGAGCAGGTCGACCTGATCGCCGGTCCCGTGGCGCCAACGCCCGCCTACAAAATCGGCGAGAAAATCGACGACCCGCTGTCGATGTACCTGTTCGACTTGTACACGGTAAGCACGAACCTGGCCGGTATCGGCGGGATTTCGATACCATGCGGGCAAAGCGGCGGCGGGTTACCCATCGGGTTGCACCTGCAAGCACCGCCCTTCGAGGAAGAGCGGTTGCTGCGCGGTGCGTGGATGTTCCAGCAGGCCACCGATTGGCATCGGCGGCGGCCGTCGCTATAATGGTCTTGGTCAATGTTCTTGCGTGATGGGAGTGTTCAAATGCGTTTTTATCGTCGATAGATGAAGTGGAGTAACCCGATGGACATTACGTGTCATATCACTCGCGACACGAACATCTGTGGCGGCGAGCCGGTATTCGAAGGTACGCGTGTTCCACTGCGCACCGTTCTAGCCAGCCTGGCGGACGGGGACGACGAGCAGACGATATTGCGTGGATTTCCCACGCTGACTCGCGAGCACTTGCGAGCTGCCGTTGCATTTGCCGCCGCGGCGGCGGTAGACGACATGCCCTATTCCGGTTCGCCAGGAATCTGATGTTGATCAAACTGGACGAGAACCTCCCGGCCGTGCTGACTAACGTCCTGGCCGAGTTTGGGCACGAAGCAGATACAACACCCCAAGAGGGCCTCGCCGGTCATCCAGATCGGGACATATGGGACGCCGTGCTGAAGGCGGGGCGGTTTCTGTGTACGCAGGACCTCGACTTCTCCGACATCCGGCGGTTCGTTCCCGGCACTCACCCTGGCATATTGCTCATTCGACTGGACCATCCGAGCCAGAAGGCTCTCGTGCAACGGCTGCACCAGATACTCCAGACGGAAGAAATCGAGACATGGAAAGGCTGCTTTGTCGTGGCCACCGAGCACAAGATCCGCATCCGCCGCCCGACTGCTGAGTGAAGACGCTTTCGGCACGGCAAGGTCCACCTTCCACTTCCCGGAAGCATGGCATACAATGAGAATAGTGCCGTGCAACTCGCGCCTTGAAAGATTATGAATAGTGGCAACTTTGGGAGCAAGAGGTAACACGATGGACGAAGCGACGATTCGGTTGCACATTGAACGGTTGGCCGAGGGAGGCTACGTGGCGACGAGTCCCGATGTTCCCGGTCTGGTGGCAGAGGGACGCAGCATTGTCGAAGCGGTGGAGATCGCGCAAGGGCTGTCGCGCAAGATCGCCGAATCGTGCCTCGATCACGGTGCCCCTCTGCCGCCCGCGCTGTCGCGGTTTGCCACCGGCGACTCGATTGATCTCGGGATACCCGTTGGAATTTGCTGATGGGCAGGCTCGCCGGTTTCAAATATCGAGAAGTGGTACACCGACTGCGGGAATTGGGTTGGGCCTTCGATCGCCCCGGACCTGGAAGCCATGAAGTCTGGCGACACACGGGAACTGGTCGCAAGGTAACCATTCCACATCACGCTCGCGACATGGCCGAAGGAACCTTGCGTGCCATCCTACGGGAAACAGGAATCAATGTTGACGAATTCCTTAATGGTTAAGCTTGGTGCTTCCCGAGCGCATGGCATACAATGGCAGACGTGATGATCGAATACGAGCAGCGCATGAGTCGCCAGTTGCACTGGGCATTGCGGGAGGGGAGTATGCACTTCGAAGAGAAGAGCGCCGTGCATCTGGCACTGCGAAAGATCACCGAGCGCCTTACTGAACTGAGGATTCCATACGCGGTCGCGGGAGCCATGGCGCTGTTCGTTCACGGATATCGTCGCTTTACGGAAGACATCGATATCCTGGTAACGCCCGAGGGACTGGAGCAAATCCATCGTGAATTGGAGGGCTTGGGCTATGTTCCGTTGTTTGCGGGCAGCAAGAACCTGCGCGATCCCGAATCCGGCGTGCGGATCGAGTTCTTGGTGAGTGGCGATTTTCCAGGCGATGGCAAGCCTAAACCAGTGGCCTTTCCCGATCCCGAGTCTTCAAGTACCGAGAGGGGCGGGGTGTACTGGCTGAGCCTGGCCAGTTTAATCGAACTGAAAACCGCTTCCGGCATGACCGCCGCGGGGCGGCTGAAAGATCTGGCAGACGTCCAGGAACTGATCCGAATTCTTCGCTTGCCGGAGGAATTCTGCCGTCAGTTGAACCCGTTCGTACAAGACAAGTTCAAGGAGCTTTGGGCTTCCGTGAACGACCAGTCGGCGGATTCGCCGGAGTAGCGCGGGCAAAAGGCGGACGGTGAATACTTGAGCATGATATAATCAAATGGCGGTCGGCATTCCTGCCGCCAACGATCCGACTCCCGTGTACGATCGGCTTGTGACAGTGTCGCTGATACACATCATGCAACTTGAACCCACCGCGAAGTAAAAAAGTTCATGCGATTGCACGGGCTCGGCGTAGGAGACACGATAGAAATCGTTCGCATCGGCAAATATGAGTATAGGATTCGTCCCTCTGGAGTACCTTGACGCACATCCGTGGTCACCCATAGGTTCTTCTTTCCAGGCTAGGTTAAAACCATGTTCGAGCGAATTACCGTGAATGCCCAGCAGATGGGCGGAACGCCATGCATTCGTGGCCTGCGCGTTCCAGTTGCCACCGTGGTCGGAATGGTGGCCGATGGAATGACGACTGACGAAGTCCTCAAGGCGTACCCCGATCTTGAAGCGGCCGACATTCGCGAGGCGCTGCAATTTGCGGCCGAAGCGGTGCGAGAACGTGAACTGCCGCTGGTGGGCAAACCATGAAGCTGCTGGTGGAGAACCATAACCACTGACCACTGACCACTGTCCACTGTCAACTGTCCACTGACCACTGTCCACTGACCACTGACCACTGTCCACTGTCCACTGCCGTATCCAACGTGAGCGAGCCTTACCAAACGATCATCGGCCTGGAAGTGCACGTGCAGCTTGCCACCGAGAGCAAGCTGTTTTGCGGGTGCAGTACCCGGTTCGGCGCGCCGCCGAACACGCAGACTTGTCCCGTCTGCATTGGAATGCCCGGCACGTTGCCGGTAATGAACCGGCGGGCGTTCGAGTTGGGCCTCAAGGCGGCGTTGGCGCTCGGCTGCACGACTGCCAAGTTCACCAAGTGGGACCGGAAGAACTACTACTACCCCGACCTACCCAAGGGATACCAGATCAGCCAGTTCGATTTGCCCATGAGCCAGGATGGATACCTGTCGATCGCCGATCCGAAAGGCCGCATCGAGCCGAAACGGATCGGCATTATCCGGGCGCACTTGGAAGAGGATGCCGGCAAGAGCATGCACGACGAACAGTCGGGCAAGGCCGACAGCCGGATCGACCTGAATCGGTGCGGCGTGCCGCTGTTGGAAATCGTCAGCCAGCCCGACCTCCGCTCACCCGACGAGGCCAAAACCTATCTGACCGAACTGAAGCTGCTGCTGAACTACCTGGGCGTTTCCGACTGCAACATGCAGGAAGGGAGCCTTCGGGTAGACGCCAATATCAACCTGCACATCGACACGCCAAAGGGCAAGATTGCCACGCCCATCGTGGAAGTGAAGAACATGAACAGCTTCCGGGCGGTCCAACGGGCATTGGTCCATGAGGCCGGGCGGCAGTACGAACTCTGGAAGGAAACCGGCCACAAGCTGGGCGACGCACCCAAGCAAACCCGCGGTTGGGACGAGGCCGCCCAAATCACCCGGGCGCAACGGTCCAAGGAGGAATCGAGCGATTATCGCTACTTCCCCGAGCCGGACCTGGTCCCCGTCACTACTACCGACGAACAGGTCGAGCGGGTCCGTCGGTCGTTGGGCGAGTTGCCCGCCGCGCTTCGGACCCGGCTGGAAAAAACCTACGATATCACCCATTACGACAGCGACGTACTTGTTAACCAGGGACGTGAACTGGTAGATTATTATGTCCGATTGGCCGACGCTTGCGGCGACGGCAAAGCGGCCAGCAATTGGGTCCAGCAGGACGTACTCCGCGCGCTGAACGAGCAACAGATCGGCATCGACGGGTATCCAGTTTCGGCCGAAGTGCTGGCCGAACTGATCGAGAAAGTCCGCTCGGGCAAGCTCACCCCCAGCCGGGGCCGGGAGGTGCTTGCGGAGATGATCGGCTCCGGCAAGCCAATCGACGAGGCCATGGCGGGGATGGGTATCCAGGAGGTCGACGAGTCGGAGTTGGAATCGCTCTGCCGGGTGCTCTTGGAGACGAACCCAAAGGTTGTCGCGCAGGTCAAAGAAGGTAAACTCAAGGCGGTTGGCGCACTGATCGGGCAAGCGAAGAAGGAGAACCCCAACGTCAATCCCACCCGTGTCCGCGAAATCTGCCTGGAGATGATCCAAAACCCGTGAGCATCATCACGCTGACTACCGACTTTGGCACGGGCAGCCCTTACGTGGCTGCGATCAAGGGGGTGATTCTCTCGATCAACCCCCGTGCAACCATCGTCGATCTCACGCACGACATCCCGCCGCAGGACATCCGCCGTGGGGCCGTTGTCTTGGACGACGTGGCCGAGCGGTTTCCCGACAACACGATCCACGTGGTCGTCGTCGATCCGGGAGTGGGTACCGAGCGGGCGATTCTCTACGCCCAGATCGGATGCCAGCAGTACATCGTGCCCGACAACGGACTACTGAGCAGGCTGGCACGGCGAACTCCACCTGAGAAGCTCATCCGGCTGGAAAACCCCGAGTATTGGCTCGAGCCCGTTTCGCCCACGTTCCAAGGCCGCGACATCATGGCGCCGGTCGCCGCTCATCTTGGCCTGGGGATTCAGCCAGAGCAATTGGGACCACTCGCCGAATCGATCGGGCAACTCGAATGGCCGCAACTACGCGTCGCACCGGGGGAAATCGAAGGCGCGGTGCTCGAGATCGATTCATTCGGCAACCTGGTGACAAACATTACTACCGACGCGCTGGCCGGTCGACCTACGGACAAACGGGCGCACATACTCATCGGCGAGCACGAGACCTGGGGTATCTACCGCACCTACTCCGACCAGCCTCGAGGAACCTTCATCGCGCTGGTCGGCTCCAGCAATCGGGTGGAACTGGCCGTCGTCGGCGGCAACGCCGCCGCCATGCTCCGGGCAGCCGTCGGCGAGAAGGTAACCGTTACTTGGGAGTAATCATAAAGCCGCGACCGATGGTCGTGGACAAGGGAGATGAACGAAGATGAAAAAAGCGAAGGCGTTTGATTGAACAACCATGCACGAACCCACCCGCGAACAACTCATCCACTGGGACCGCAACCTCGTCTGGCATGGCTTCACGCAGATGGCCGAGTACGAGCCGTTGGTGATCCAGCGGGCCGAGGGCTGCACGCTTATCGACATTGACGGGAACCGCTACATCGACGGAGTGGCCAGCCTCTGGTGCAACGTACATGGGCATCGCCACCCTCGGATCGACGGGGCCGTTCGTGCGCAGTTGGATCGGGTGGCGCACGTCACCTCGCTGGGCACCTCGAACCCGACCACGATCAAGCTTGCCCGACGCCTGGTCGACATCGCCCCGGCCGGCCTGGAGCATGTCTTCTTCTCCGATGACGGGGCGACGGCCGTGGAAGTGTCCGTCAAGATGGCCCTGCAATACTGGCAACAGTGCGACGATCCCCGGCCCGAGAAAACACGCTACGTGGCGCTGGGTGAGGCCTACCACGGCGACACGATCGGTGCGGTCAGCATGGGCGGCGTCGGGCGGTTCCACGATGTGTTCCAACCGCTGCTGTTCGAGCCGATCCGCGTGGCTTCACCCGACACATACCGAACGCCCGAAGGCATCGCGCCCGATGGATTGCGCGACTACCACCTGGGCAAGCTCGAAGAGGTGCTGGCCGAACACCACGAGCAGATCGCGGCCATGGTGATCGAGCCGCTCGTGCAGGGTGCCGCCGGGATGATCACGCATCCGCCCGGCTACCTGCACGGCGTCAGGGAACTCACCCGGCGGTACGACGTGCTGCTGGTGGCCGACGAGGTGGCCGTCGGCATGGGCCGGACGGGGCGGATGTTCGCCTGCGAGCACGAACAAGTCACGCCCGACCTGCTCTGCCTCGCCAAGGGGCTCACCGGCGGCTACCTGCCGCTGGCCGCCACGCTTGCGACCGACGAGATTTGGCGGGCGTTTTTGGGTGATTACTCCGAGAGCAAGACGTTTTTTCACGGCCATACTTACGGCGGCAACCCGCTGGGCGCCGCCGCCGCGCTGGCCACGCTCGATGTCTTCGAGGAAGAAGACACGCTGGCCCGAATGCCCGAGAAAATCGCCCGACTCCAACAGCACCTCGCCCGGATCGCCGAGTTGCCACAGGTGGGCGACGTCCGGCAACGCGGCCTGATGGCGGGTGTCGAACTGGTGGCCGACCGCGCAACCAAAGAGCCGTACCCCTGGTTTGAAAAACGCGGCATCCGCGTCTGCGACCACGCCCGCACCGAAGGCGTGTTGTTGCGGCCCTTGGGCAACGTCGTGGTGATCCTCCCCCCGCTGGCAATCACCCTGGAGCAGTTGGACCGTATTGCCGAAGCGGTAGAGCACGGAATCGTCGCGGCCACCTGAGCCGCTTGCGGCTTCGCACGACGCACCCAACAGCTACACCAGCCAGTGCTTCTGGCCGTCGGTTTGCCTGACTTCGATCCGAGGGCGCGGGTCGGCCGTAACGAGTTTGAACTCCAGCGGCACAACGGGGTGATAGTGTAGGTTCCGTTCCAGACTTTGTCGTAACAGTCTACCCCGGTCGCTTGCCGCTAGGCCTTGAGACTCTCTTCCAACGATGGGTCGGTAATCATCGTGGTCATTGAGGTCCTTCTTTGCGCCCGTGCCGCACGCCAGTCCGACGGGACATCTCGATATGCTGATGCACCAACTCGACGTTTAGGCGAGCGGCGGGAATTAGATTACCGCCGAGCGTAGTTTCTACGGCTTGATGATGATGTCGTATTTGGGAAGGGTTGGTGAGGTTTCGAGTCGGGCTTCCCAACCCCAATCCGACGGTAAATTCCTTCCCGCCGCTTGCCTTACCATGACATTCATTCTGGGACCGCAACGAATCTGTCAAGTGTCAAGAGTTAACCCCCTCTCCCCTTGAGCGTTGGATGCTGGCCGAAGAGCTGAAATTCTCGTATCGACGGGGAACTGCTACTGCGAAGGATATTGAGCCTGATGTGTTGCGTGGTGAGGGGTTTGAATGTCAAGACTACTTGGGCGTATATTCTGTCGCCGCGATAAAAGGTGTGCCACTTCCCGTCGACCTTGTTCTGTAGTTCGTACTCCCGCACACCAATGCCGTAGTAGGCGTATTTTTCACAAATCACGGCCCGGCAGATGGTGTGAGGTTTCCCAAGGTCAACTTCAAGCCAGGCCTGCTTTGTATTGGGTTTGCTGGTCCAGCTTGTCGTGAGATCGTCGTCGAAGGCGTTTTCCGGTCCGTGTTTGGGGCTGTTTTCTTTGACGTTTGAAGCCCTGGCCTTCTTCCGATACGCCAAAGAGCCCGAATGGACATCGAGTGGGGCTATTTCGCAGGCGGCGCCGTCGAGTTCCAGCATCACGATGGTATCCATATCCCGGCGATATTGTTTTGCAACGGTGACGGTGATCGCTTCGGGAGTTTGCTTGAGGTTCATTTGGCCGCCGGTCAACAGTGAGCTGCGGACGATTTTCTTGTCGATAGCAGGCAGGATGAATTCCTTGTTGGACCAATCGAGGATATGCACGTAAATCCGATTGTCCTTGCGAGTGGACACACAGCCACTACACGGTTTGAATGGCCCGCCACGGGTAGCATAGATGGTCTGCCCATATTTCTTGAGCCATTGGCCGATTTCCCTAAGACGCTGCACTTGTCGCGGTTCGATTCGTCCGTCCGGCATGGGGCCGACGTTCAGGAGAAAATTTCCGTCGCCGCCGGCAACCCGCACGAGCGTTTGAAGACAGTTCTTGAGAGATCTCATGCGGGCCTTAGGCCTCCATGACCACGATCCACAGAGGGTTGCGCATGTTTCCCAGGGCTGGACGAGATTGAAATCCCCGATTCTCATTTCGCATATTCTAAAGCCGGACCTCGGATCACCACTGTTCATGATCAGGTCCGGTTGGAGGCGGCAGATTGTCTTGTTGAGTTTTTCGGGTTCGCCCGGATGGCCGTCAAACCAGATAATGGCCACTTTGCCGTAATTGGAGCAAAGTTCCTCGAGTTGGCCGTGGGCATACTTGATATACCGGGCATGATTGTCTGTTTTGTAGTCCGGGTGGTGCCAATCTCCTCCAGAATAATAGAAGCCCAGTGCCACGCCACCCTTATGGCACGCTTCGGCAAGTTCGGCAACAATGTCGCGCCGGAAGGGGGACTCCGGACTGGTAATCTTGTAGCCGGTCAGCTTGCTGTCGAACATCGTGAAGCCGTCGTGGTGCTTGGTGGTAAACACCAAGTATTTCATGCCGGCGCTCTTGGCGATTTCGATCCACTCCTCGGCGTCGAACTTGACCGGGTTGAACTCCTTGTAGAGATTGTCATATATCTCGGCGGGAATTTTGCCTGGGGCCGGACCTCCGCCTTTGTCGACCCAGTCGCCCCGTTTGCCTCCACGCGACCAACTTATTTCGGTCCCTTTCAGACTCACCGGTCCCCAGTGAATGAACAGGCCGAAGCGAGCGTCGCGCCACCATTTCATGCGGGCTTCGCGTTGTAGGTTCGCCTCCTTCCGGGCATCCGCCGGGGTAGACTGCTCCCCACCGCTGCCGACGCCGACCATCAGACCGGCCAATAGCAATCCGGTGATAACCTTTCCAAAAAAACTGACCATGGTGTGCGATTCTCCTTGTGGTAAAAAGGAGGCTCTTCCGTTTTTAGGTGCGAACTCCACACTTTTCGAGGGGTTGAGCCTTACAGTTCCGGGGCCTCGATTCCCAACAACTGCTAGCATAGCATGGGACAATTTGATTGCAAGGCGAGCGGCGGGAATTAAATTACCGCCGAGCGTAGTTTCTGCAGCTTGATGGCGATGTCGTATTTGGGAAGGGTTGGTGAGATTTCGAGTCGGGCTTCCCAACCCCAATCCGACGGTAAATTCCTTCCCGCCGCTCACCTTATCTCTTCAGTTTATCAAACGGTGAACCCAATGTAAAGGCACGGTCAAGGTGACGTGATGTGTTTTGTACTTACTCCGCTGCGGACTTCGACCCGTCGGGCGAACCGCTGATTGGGACGCCCCAGGGCAGTGGTCGGGCGGCAGTCAAGAAGCCTTGGCGATACAGATCCTTCTTCAACCGGCGGAACAACTCGAAGCTGTCGGGATAGGTCCAAAGGGTCGCTGTCGTTCGGCCCGCGCGAAGTTCCGATATTACCCGGCGGAACTCGGACCCTTCGGCCAGCGCTTCGTCGAGTGTCTCACCCAGTTGGCTGGTGATGGGAACCACCGTTATCAGCTTTAGCGTGGCGTAACTGCCCCGGCGACCGGTTTTCATCTGCAAGTCAAGCGGAATCTCGCGGCGAACCAGCGTGTAGCGGAGCCGGAATCCACCCACCGGACCGATCGTCTCGGTTATCTCCGGCATGCTCTGCAACTTGTGGGCCTTCCGGCTGGCGTCCGCCTTGAACCGCCCGAGCAACTCGTCCCAAGGAACAAACGTTACCCGGCCACCGCGAAGATGAAAGTGTACCTCCCGGCCGTCGACCGTCTTGCTCAGCGGCGTGGGATAGCTCTCGATCAGTATCGGGTCGTTCTTGGCCGCAAGCGTCCGGGTACGTTGCCGGCGCAGGTTTTCGACATCGGCATGAGCGGAGGCCAGTTTGTTCTCCAGGTCGAAACCGGCTTGCGCCCGGGTATCGAGCTTGTTGCGTCGCGACTCGATTTCATGCCGCCAGGCCGCCGCTTGGGTGGCCAACCGGTCTCGCTGCTGCTCTCGAATGATTGCCTCCCGCTGGACGGCCTGTATCTCCCCGGCCACCTGCAAAACATCGTCTCGCAGCAAGCGCTCGGCGGCTCGATCCTTTTCCAACTCGGCGGCGGCCTCCTGGGTAGTCTGGCTTGGTATGGCCGCCACGATAGGCGCGTTCTTGGCGCGCACGCCCGCCACCATCACCAAGATGATTAAGATGCCCACTATGTTGGCCACGATGTCCAGAAAGGAATCGTGTTCCGGGGCGCCGGTTTCTTGTGGTATCGGACGTGGCATGGGTGGCTGGAAGTCGGAGGTCGGAAGTCGGAAGTCGGACTGGAAAAACTTCAACTGGTTCCCAAGCTCCAGCTTGGGAACCTGCTCGGGACGTTCCCAAGCTGGAGCTTGGGAACAAGGTTTGGCAATACCGCGACCACCGGTCGCGGCTTTATGAACGCTTCACTCTTTCCTTTGCACTTTCAGGCCGCTGCCTTCGAGAAGGTCGCTCAGTTCGGCATGGCGGTTTTCGGCACCGGGCGCTACGTAGAAGCTCAGAATGGGCCGCCAGTACATGCCCCGGCCGGCAATTCCCCAGCGATCCATCTGCTCCCAAACAGCCGAGACAAGCTCGTCGACACTCTGTTCGGTTCGGGGCGCCAGCGGAATGACCTTGCCGTCGCCCAGCCCCCGCTCGGGCACAATCACCAGGCGGTGCTGGTGGCAGTCCACTCGGATAGGCCGGGTGATTGGCACGGACCTACTGCCCGAGTCGGGTAGTCCCCAATCGCGACCCCGGGTTAGGGCGAGGCTATTGAGCTTACGCGGCTTCGTTCTACCCGGCTGCCCCAAGTTCACGCTAAGATTTGGCCCACCTGGCGATCCGGCCTGTCCGCTACTTGATTGGCCGCTACTTGATTGCCCGGCGCTTGATTGCCCACTGCTTGATTGTCCACTGCCCGTTTGCCCGCCGCCTGATGGTTCCATTCCCGGTTGGCCAGCTTGTCCCGTCCCGCCGGCACCGCCCGTTCGGACGTTGGCAGTCGCAGCCGCCGTGAAATCGTTGCCGGCGATTCGGTTACCCGGCTCCCCCGCATGGGAACCGGTGCCGCCTGGCGAACCTGGCCGACCCGTGCCCGAAAGACCGGACCGGCCGGCGCTCGACGAACCCAACCCGTCGCCGGCCCCGTTGCCAAAGCCCTTGCCAGCGCCACTGCCAAAGTCCTTGCCGGCACCACTGCCAAATCCCTTGCCGAACCCGCCCCGGGACCGTCGCGACCGGCTGGGCGACTCGTCGAACTCCCCGCCACCGCCGTAACGGACAACGCCGCCGTGGTGCGGCGAGACGGTGTAGAACGCTCGCGAACGTTGGCCGTAGCTCCGCGGAGCGGCGGCCGCCAGGCGCTGTTGGCGAACCCGGGCCGTGTCGACCGCTTGCTGAACCACCCGGGCCAACTCCGGATCGCGAGGCTGGAATTCCAGGTCCCAACCTTCCTCGATCAATTCGTATCCGAACTCGGACCCCCACGATTTCATGGCTGTGCGGGCGGCCGTGTATGCGGAGATTCCTTCCGGGCGGACCAACAGGAGCGGGTAGGGTTCTCCCTGCTTCCGTGGGGCCGAAAAAGGGACCAGGTTTAATTTGCCGGAACGGCCCGGAAGGTGCTTCGCACAAATTAAACCTGGTCCCTTTTTCGGCTCGTTAAGATACTCGCGTATCGCCCGAAGCGCGGCGGCCAACGGATTACCCGGCCCGAGCGGTCCGTCAAAATCGGCCTCCGTCAGCACGATTCCTTCCGGTTGCAGAACGACCGAATCGGCCCGGCATTCAATGTAGATCGGCCGCCGGTGCGTTTTGTTGGGACCCTCGTAGGGGACGACGGCATACGACTTGCGGCGTCGCTCGGCTGCCAGTTGGGCTTCGGCAAGTCGCCGCTGGGCCTCGGTGATTTCCGATTTCAGGCGTGCCAGTTCCGCTTGCAGTTCTTCGCGCCGCCGTCCGCCGTCCGACTGGAACTTCCCAAGTTTGGCCCAGGCGGCTTCGAGTTGGGCCAGTTCCCGACGCAATCGCCGCGCGTGGTCCTCGATGTGCCCCAATTGGAGCCGCGACTGGGCCAGTTGCGACTCGGTCTTCTCGCGCGATTTCTGCAACTCGGAAATCCGCCAACGGACCATCTCCAACTCGGCGGCCAACTCGGTATCGGCGGCTTCCACAGTGGCGGTATTTGTGGCGGTGTTCTCGGCGGCCTGAAGCCGGGCCTGCCGGGCGATTACCACCAGGAGCAAAATCAACGCCCCCATCGTGCATATCAGCACGGCAAGAAATGGGAACAAGGACACCTTGGCGGCGTCCTGCCGGCCGATTCGCCCCCGTGCTACCGCAGTGTATCTCATGCAGCATGACCTGCTTGCCGGGTCGCTTCGAGTTGAACCGAAGGCGCATCGACCGGCGTATCTCGCAGTCGTGAGTTGAGCAGATGGATGGCCGCCGCCAGGCTCATCACTGTCTGCTCGAAATTCTTCGACCCGGCCAAGGCACCCAGGGTGCTGTTCAGCGATTCTTCCAACCGGGTCACATCCGCGGCGGCTGCGATGGCTCGCCCCAGCACGTCGGCCTGGCCGGCGATGCCCTTCTGTAATGCCGCGGTGGCTTCGACGCTCTGCGTCAGCGACCGTTGCACTTGTTCCCAGTGTCGGCGGTTCTGTTCGGCCGCCGACTGCTCGGCGGCAGCCATCGTTTGTGCGTGTAGCTTGAGGTTTTTAGCCAGCGCGCCCGCAAGCGCCGACTGCAACTGCCCACTCGCCGTCTCGGCCGTGCGAGACCAACGCTGCTGGGCTGCCTCGATCGAAGCCTGCCAGAGTTCCGCCTGGCGATTCACCAACTCGTCCACCGCGTGGACCATTGTCTCGGCCATTCGCCTGACCGCGACCACCTGGCCGTCCGCTCCAGCCGGCATTTGCTCGAAACGGCCGACCAGTTCCGCGTCGGTGCGCTCGTCAACCCGCGTAAGCAGAGCAGTTTCGGCCCGATCGGTGACGAACTGTGCAAACATCAACACCATGGACAAACCCAGGGCGAGCGCCGTGGTGTCGAACGCCACTCCAAGGCCGGCGGTTACCTCAGGCAGCGAGGTTTCCAGCGCCTCGGGCGCCAGGTTGGCAATGGCCAGCGTGATTCCAATTACCGTGCCCAGAAAACCCAAGATGGGAATTGCCCAAATTATTATGCGAACCAGGGCGTAGCTGCCGTGCGACCGGGCGGCGTCGACGTCGGCCAGGTATCGCAACTGGTCGTCCAGCGAGTCGGCCGAGCCATGTCGGCGGACGTGCTCCAGAGCTTCCCGCATCCGGCGGATTAAGTAGTCGTTCTGACGCTGCTGGGGGATTTTGTCGAGTCGGGCGGCCAGCGCGTGGCAGTCGGACACCGGCTGTCCCCCGCTTTGGATCGGCCCCAACAACGGCTCCGAGAGCCCTTGGTACTGGCCCACAAGATCGACCACCTTGATCGCCAGTGCCGCCAGCCCAATGAAAAACATGATCGCAGTCACGTATTCCACCGGATGACTGGCGAAATAGCGTTGGACGAACAGGTCGGTTACGATGCCGCCGTGAATCAGTCCGTAAAACCCGCCTGCCGCCAACATACCCCACAAGACGGGCGATTTGGTCAGTGCTTGGGAAAAGCTGTTCGATTTGGTCACGAGCAAGTTCCTTGGTGGTACATCAACGTGGAAGGGGGGAATCCCCACGTCATCCTCACAATCGGTACAATCGTCAAAGTTTATGAGCATAAACGGCGAGAAAACCGTAACTGTTCACGGGGCACTTCACGGTTGTAGCGGTAGCAATTTAGGGGTTTAGGAGTTTAGGGATGCGGGATGAACCGCTTGCGGCTTCGCACACTTTTGGTAGCGTGGCGGTGCGAAGCCGCAAGCGGCTCTCTCTAAAGAGACTACGCATGAATTGCGAGGTCGGGAATGAAGTGGCGTTTGGGTGATGACGAGAAGCGGGGAATTGGCGGATAGGAGTGGAGTGGCGGTGGAAAGCGTGGGTTTGGGCT
>JAUWJC010000591.1 GCA_030607895.1 Pirellulales bacterium | reverse complement strand
GCAATGCCCACCCTACACAAATCAAACAGATGTAGGGTGGGCACTGCCCACCGACATACAACATCTTGTGGTGGGCAATGCCCACCCTACACAAATCAAACAGTTGAAGTAGGGAACTGTCGTGGATCCACTGATTATTCTGCTGATCGGTCTGGTGACGGTTATCGGCATGATTATCGTGCTGCGCGTCAATGCGTTCGTGGCGTTGATCACGTCGGCCCTGCTGGTGAGCCTGCTGGCGCCGGGTCCGCTTGCCGAGAAAATCGAGCGCGTGGCCGTTGCCTTCGGCAGCTCGGCCGGCAAGATCGGCATCGTGATCGCCCTGGCGGCCATAATCGGAAAATGCCTGATGGACAGCGGCGCCGCCGACCGCATCGTGCGGGCGTTTTTGCGGGCGCTGGGGGAGAAGGGCACGTCGGTCGCCCTGGCCAGCAGCGGGTTCGTGCTCTCCGTGCCGGTCTTCTTCGATACGGTCTTCTACCTGCTGGTGCCTTTGGCCCGAGCGCTATGGAAGCAAACACACAAGAACTACATGCTCTACATCCTGGCCATCGCCACCGGCGCGATCTGCACGCACACCATGGTGCCGCCCACGCCCGGCCCGCTGGTGATGGCGGCCACGCTGAACATCGACCTTGGCGTAATGATCATCATCGGCACGTTGATTGCCGTGCCCACGGCCGTTGTGGGGCTTATGGCCAGCCACCTGATGAACCGGCTGATGGACGTTCCCATGCGCCCGTACGACGGCGAGTCGCAGTTGGAACCGTTGGAGGACGATCAGCTTCCGTCGCTTTGGATTTCGCTCTTGCCGGTCGTGTTGCCGGTCGTTCTGATTTCGATAAACACGGTGACCAAGACGCTGGCCGACGCCGAGCAGGCCGCCATGGTTGCAGGGGGTGAGACGGTCGTTGCAACTCCATTGTGCAAGGCGGCCGACATAACCGCGCTGGTGGGAAACGCGAATCTGGCCCTGCTGGTCTCGGCGGCCATTGCCATGTGGGTGCTGGTTCGCCAACGGAAACTGACCCTGAAGCAATTGGCTCAAGCCACCGAAAACGCACTGATGAGCGGCGGCGTGATTATACTCATCACGGCCGGTGGCGGCGCGTTCGGGGCCATGCTCGGCAAGGCCGGCGTGGGCGATGCCATCGAGCGGATGGTTGTCGCGGGCGACGAGAGTGCCGGGCTGGTGATGCTCTTCGTCGGGTTCGGCGTGGCTTCGCTAATGAAAGTCGCCCAAGGTTCCGGCACCGTCTCGATGATAACCACCTCGGCCATGCTGGCCGCCATGGGCACTTCGCCCGACATGCTCGGATGCCACCCGGTCTACCTGGCAACCGCCATCGGCGCCGGCTCGGTTTGCGGCTCCTGGATGAACGACAGCGGCTTCTGGATCTTCGCCCGGATGAGCGGGCTGACCGAAGTGGAAACCCTCAAGTCGTGGACCATCCTGTTGATCGTGCTGGGTGTGGCAGGCATGGGCTTCACGCTGTTGTTTGCCACCTTGATGCCGCTGGTCTGACGAAGCTGGAAAGCGGCCGCAGGCCGCGTTATAGAAAAGGAGGGAACGATGAAATCTGGAATCCGTTGGCATGGTGTCACCGTGGTGCTGGTTGGCGTGTTGGTGATTTTGGCGTCGCGATCGTTGCCGGCCGATGAAGCGAAGCTCAAGGTGCTGCTGATCGACGGGCGCAACAACCACGAGTGGGAAAAGACAACGCCGGAACTCAAGAATCAGCTTGAAGCAACCGGCCGATTCGTGGTGGATGTACACACCGCGCCGCCACCGGTCGAGGGAAAACCCGACAAGTGGCCCATCCGCCTGACGGCCGACGAGATGAAGCCTTACGACTGCATCCTGTCGAATTACAACGGGCCGGACTGGGCACCCGAGACCAAAAAGGCACTCGAAGAGTACGTCCGCGGTGGAAAGGGTTTCGCGCTGGTCCACTCGGCCAATAACTGCCACCGCTCGTGGAAAGAGTACGATAAGATGCTCGGCTACAACTGGCGCGGCGGATCGGCGCACGGCCCGAAATTCGAGTACGACGTCAACATAACCGACGTCAGGCACCCGATCACCGCCGGGCTGGGCGACTTCTGGCACAACGAACCCGACCGGCTACCCGAACTGTTTGCCAAGGACCCGGACGCCATGTCCAGGTTCGCCCAGCAAAACGCCGAGTCGATTCGCAAGCTCATCCGAGAGCTGCGAATCCCCAAGGTCAAATGGCAGATCGACGCCGATCGGGCCGTCTGGGCTCTGCCCGAACACACGCCGGCCGACCGCTGGTGGCGAATCCAGTGCGTCAAGCAGGGGCCCGAGTGGAAAATCGACAAAATCGAGTAGGCCGTTCCGACAGAACTCCTCTCCCCACGGGCGACAGGGTTGGGAACCATGCTCGGGGGTGCAAGTCGGGGTTTGCGGACTTCAGCGGTGTCGGCGGACGCCGTCGGCTTGGTTCTCGCGGCGGGTTCAGAACCTTTCCATGTGGGAGTGGTTCGGCGAACTTACGCCCGTTTACGGGCGTGT
>JAUWJC010000065.1 GCA_030607895.1 Pirellulales bacterium | reverse complement strand
TCGGGCCGTCTTGTCAGGGGCCGGTTCGCGCTTTGTTTCACTGGACACCGCCGACAGAACCCACCCATCCAAGCTGCAAGTCCGGACATGGGCGGAAATCGCCTATTAACAGACTTGCACTTGAGGCGAGAATGATTCCAGCACTGACACATTTTGGCTCTGCAACGGGCTCGACACCGTGGGGGCGATGTGGTGCATCTACCTATCCCGGAAGCGGCCGCCGGCATTGCTGTTGGGTGAGGCGGTCACCAGGCGGAAGTTGCCCGGGCCGAGTAGCTCGTCTACCCGGGTGCGCATCTCGCCGTTGATCTCGACACGAATTTTATCGCACTTGCAGGCTACCCGAGTTCCGTCGGCCAGGCAAATCAGCAGTTGTAGCTCGCAATTGCCCGGGTATCCGCGAAGGATCTCGTAAAGCCGCTCCAGGCCGTCTTGGCCGTGCGTGGTCTCGAACAGGCGGATGGTTGCACCGCGGGTGTATCGCGCGGAAAGCTGGTCCAGGGCGATCAGTTCGTTTACGATCAGGTTGGCTTCTTCGCTGCCGGGGCGCTTGTCGACGGTGCCGCGGGCGACGAGGATGGTGTCTGGCTCGACCAGGCTTCCATATTGGACGAACCCGTCGGGCCAGAGAATGCACCGCATTGTGCCGGCCGTGTCTTCCAGGTCGAACATGGCGTAGCGGGAGGGGTTGCCGGGCCGGGGGTTCTTGGTAGGCGCGAACTTCCCCGCCGAGAGCATTCCGCCCAGCATCACCTCGCTTCGGGCGTTCAGCCCGGCCGCTTCTGTCGTGGAATGCGAACAGTAGGTCGAGAGGGTTTTCTGGTGTTCGGCCAGTGGGTGGCTGGAAAGGTAGAAGCCAAGGACTTCTTTCTCCTTGGTGAGTTTATCGCGTTCGTTCCATTCGGGCACGTCGGGCAGACTGACGTTTGCTTCTTCGGTGTCTTCATCTTCGTCGGCGCCGAAGAGTCCCAGTTGACCGCTTCGTCGATCGGCGGCCGCCGTGGCGCCGCCCTTCATTGCCCGGTCGATTACCTTGAACAACTGCGACCGCTTGGCCCCGAACGAGTCGAACGCACCGGCCTTAATCAGCGTTTCGACGGTCGCCCGATTGACGGTACCGGGATCGATCCGTTCGCAGAAATCGAAGAGGCTTCGCAGCGGCCCACCCGATCGCCGCTGGTCGGCAATCGCCTCGGCCGCGCCGCTTCCACAGCCTTTGATTGCCGACAGGCCGAAGTGTATTTTGCCGTCGGCCACGGTGAACTCCGCTTCGGACGAACTGACATTGGGCGGAACGACCTCGATATTCATTCGTTGGCAGTCCTCGAGGTGTTCGACCAGGGCGTCCTTTCTCTTGAAGTTTCGGCCCGGAATGTCGCTGGAAAGCAGGGCCGCCATGAATTCGACTTTGTAGTGGGCCTTCAGATAGGCCGTTATGTAGGCGATCAGTGCATAGGCGGTCGAGTGGCTTTTGTTGAATCCGTACCCGGCGAACTTCTCGATCATGCCGAACAACTCTTCGGCCTTCTTCTTGGGCAGTCCCTTTTCGTGCGAACCCTCGATGAACTGCTCGCGGTACTTGGCGATGATGGCGAGTTTCTTCTTGCCGATTGCCTTGATGCAGGTGTAGGCGTTCGCCAACTCGATACCCCCGAGTTGATTGAGTATCCGCATCACCTGTTCCTGGTAGACCATCACGCCGTGGGTCTCTTCCAGGATTGTTTTCATTACCGGGTGGGGATACTGCGCCTCTTTACGGCCGCGTTTCACCTGGATGTAGTCGTCGACCATGCCGCCTTCGAGCGGGCCGGGCCGGTATAGGGCGTTGGTGGCGATGATGTCGTGGAAATGGTCCGGCTTCATCCGCTGCAACAGGTCGCGGATGCCGCCGCTTTCCAACTGGAAGACTCCCTTTGTTTCACCGCGGCAGAGCAGGGCAAAAGTCTCGGCGTCGTCCAGCGGGAACTTGTACGGATCGACCTTACGGCCCGTGGTCTGCTCGATAAGCCGCACCACCTTCGAGAGGATCGTCAGGTTCCGCAGGCCGAGGAAGTCCATCTTCAGCAAGCCGGCCTGTTCCACGTCGGCCATGGCCCACTGCGTGATTATTTCCTGCTTCCCCTGAACGCGCCCCAACGGCAGGTACTCGACCAGCGGCCGGTCGGCAATCACCACGGCGGCGGCGTGGGTGCCGACGTTTCGCGCCAGACCCTCGACCTGCATGGCCAGGTCCAACCACTCCCGTACCTCGCTGTCGGTGTTGTAGGTCTTTTTCAGGTCGTCGCTTTTCTCCAGGGCCTTTGCGAGCGTAATTCCCAATTGTTCGGGCACCTTGGCCACAATACCGTCGACGCGCGGGATGGGTAATCCCAGGGCCCGGCCCACGTCGCGAATGGCTGCCCGGGCCGCCAACGTGCCGAACGTGCCGATCTGCGCCACGTTCTCCGTGCCATACTTGTCCTTCACGTACTGGATCACCTCGCCACGTCGCTCTTTGCAGAAGTCGATGTCGATATCGGGCGCTTCCATGCGGCTCTCGTCCAGGAACCGCTCGAACCGCAAGTCGTACTCCAACGGGCAGACGTGGCTCATCCCGAGTGCGTAGCAGACCAGCGAGCCTACGCCGGAACCCCGGGCAGTCGTCTCGATATTCCGTTGCCGAGCGAAGCGAACGAAATCCCAAACGATCAGGAAATAGTCGGGAAAGCCCAGTTTGCCGATAACGCCCAACTCGCGGTCCAGCCGATCGAGCACCTCCTGCGACAGCCGGCCGTCGACGCACCGATCCGGCTTGTCGGCGTAGCGCTGCTTGAGCCCTTTTAGGCAGAGTTCACGCAGGTAGGCCTCGGAATCCTTGCCGTCGGGCGGAGTGAACACGGGAAAATGACGTTGGCCCAACTCCAGCTTCAACTCGATGCTGTCGGCGATCTCCTGGGTCCGCCGCACGGCATCCTCGTGGTCGGGAAATGCGGCGTACATTTCCTCCGGAGAACGAAGGTAGAATTCGTCACCCTCCATCCGCATCCGCTTCGTGTCGGTGCGGTAGTTCCCCGTGTTAATGCACAGAAGGATATCCTGAGCTTCGGCATCTTCCCGGGCGACGTAATGGACGTCGTTGGTCGCCACCAGGGGGATATCCAACCGCCGGGCGACCTCGACAAGCCCTTCCATGGCCATCTTCTGCACTTCCAGGCCGCTGTTCTGAATCTCGATGAAGTAGCGGTCGCCAAAAAGTTCTCGGAACCAGCCGGCTACCTGCATGCCGTGCTCGATATTCGGTCTTCCGCCGGCGCCTTGCAGCAGCGCCCGGCTCAACTCGCCCGACGCACAGCCACTTAGACAGATCAACCCTTCGTGGTGGGCTGCGAGCAGTTCCTTGTCGATTCGCGGCCTGAAATAGAAGCCCTCCAGGAAGGCGGCGGAGGCCAGTTTCAGGAGGTTCTGGTAGCCGGTGCGGTTCCGTGCCAGAAGCGTCAGGTGGTAGTTCGATTCCTTTATGCTGCTGGCGTCCCTCTGGTCGCGTCGGCCGGGTGCGACGTAGGCCTCGTATCCGATGATCGGTTTGACGCCGACCTTCTTGGCCTTGCGATAAAACTCCAGCGCCCCGTACAGGTTTCCATGATCGGTAAGCGCCAGGGCGTTCATCCGCAAAGCATGTACTTGCTCCAACAGCCGGTCGATCTTGCCGGCCCCGTCGAGCAGACTGTAGTGACTATGACAATGCAGATGGACGAAAGGAGAAGTACTCATCGAGGTAGTTGATAGTTGTCAGTTGTCAGTTGATAGTTGTCAGTTGTCAGTGGAGCCGGGCCGTGTCGGCCCGGACGATTCCCCACAGAAAACGCATGAAGTGCCGCTTGCGGCTTCGCAACGTAAACACCCCTCTTGTAACTCCGTTAGCCAACTCCCCAGGCTTTCCGCTTTAGCTACTCCGGTTCCCCGATGGAGCGGAGGTAGCCTGCCAGTCGGGCGTCCATGTCCAATAGGTTCTGCCATTGCCGTTGCTCGAGCGTAACGCGAGCCGATTTGTTGGACGACTTGACCGTCTGGACCAGGCCGCGAATCCGCAAATGGAAATACTGAAGCAACTCGCACACTTGGGCGGTTTGTCCGGGGGTCAGTTGGCTGGGTAATTCGGGCGGCATGAGGGTGTGTAGGGTGGCTTTGGCGTCCGGGCTGTCGCCGTGGTGCAACTCGAACTCCAGGCAGATCGACGGCGATGCCTCGTCCAGCTCCTCGACATCCAGAGTTACCCCCTCTGCCAGGTCAACACCCCGCAGACTGGCCAGCCGCCGGGCGATATCCTCTTCGGAACCGAACAACAGGACCGTGTGCCCCACGGTAATCACATCCCCATAGCGGAGAATCCACAATCGGACGCCTTCGCCGTTTACCTTGGTTCCGTTGGTGCTTTCCAGATCGGTAAGCACCAGTTTGTCCTGGTCTTCCTGAATCTTGATGTGGAACCGGCTGATCCGGTCATCGTTCAACTGAACCACATTGCCTTCCTCCCGGCCGATGGTAACCGGGGTCGACAGGTTCTCGAACACGCGTCCCCGATCGGCACCGTCCAAAACCCGTAACGTGAACAACGCCATGAGAAGTCTTCCAACATGCTGCAGGCGAGAAGATATCGACAATCACTTGCGGCCTGTCGGCGTCGATCTCTTAGGGCATCGTCCCAAGCAAGCTTAACCGGCCGTCAGACCGCTTACCCGGTATACCACGCCGACGAAACGGCGGTCAACCCTGGCAGTGGGCGGAATTTCGCGAAAAAGGGACCAGGTTTAATTTGTGCGAAGCACCCTCCGGGCCGCAGGCGGCAAATTAAACCTGGTCCCTTTTTCGGCCCCAAATCGCCAGGGGACTATCCATCCGTCCACTTCCAAAACCGTTCGGCCGGCAGGGGGGTTGACTGATAATCACATTTGTTGTAATTTAGTAAACATGAACCTGATCGAACTCGCTCAACGCATCAAGGCCCGAAGACGCGAATTGGAACTCACGCTCGAGCAGGTCGCTTCGCGGACGGGCCTCACGCGGAGCGTTCTTTCCAAGGTGGAGAACTTCCGCGTTACGCCTTCTCTGCCCGCCCTGGGCAGAATTGCCGACGCCCTGGAGGTGACCCTGGCAGGATTGCTCAAGGGGCTGGACAAGAAGCCGCAATTGGTGGTGGTACACAAGGGAGAAGGCGTTCGAATCGACCGGGATCGGCCAAATTCCAAAATAGTGTACGAGTCGCTGGCTCACGAACGATACACGAAGACCATGGAGCCGCTCCTGCTGTCCGTACCTGGCGGGACCGCTCGCAAGGAAGCACTGGCCCACGAAGGGGAGGAGTTCCTCATGGTCTTAAGCGGCAGCGTCGACTTGCAGTACGGTCAGGAGGTCCAGCGTTTGAGGGCGGGTGACACGGCCTATTTCGATGCCCACGTCGAGCACCGCCTGATCAACCGCAACAAGCGCCCGGCCAAAGTGTTGTGTGTATTTGGAGGGCGCATCTGAACATGAGCATGTGAGTTTTGTAGCGACATCCGATTCCGGTAACCGTTCATGGGTACGATGGAATCAGGCCACGGATGAAACACGGATCAAACACGGATAGACAAGTTATAGGGTCTTGATCTACCACGAAGAACACGAAGTACACGAAGAGAAGAAGGAGTAGACATCGAGAAAATACGGTTTATCAACCAGATATTTTCTTGCTTCGTGCTCTTCGTGTTCTTCGTGATTTTCTGAAAGAATTGGCGGAACGTCTGGAATGGAAAGATATGTCTGTTGATTGTAAGTTCCAAACAGTAGAACCATGTTAATGTCGTGCCGGACGCGAATGAGGCGGCACTCGAAATCCGGCCCCTTGATCCGTGTTTCATCCGTGTTTGATCCGTGGCCGAGATAATCCCGTGAACGGTTACTGATTCCGTTTCTTTGCCCGTGGGTCTCGTGCCTCGACCCACCCTACACATACTGACAACTGACACAAAGAAGGTAGTTATGACTGAACCGAGAGAAAAAGAGCCTTTCCATTGGCAGTCGGCAATAAGTTACAAAACTCGCGAGAAAATCGTCGTGCGCGGTTACGACGTGAACGAGTTGACGGGCAACATCAGCTTTGCCGAAATGCTGCACCTGGTTTGGAAAGGAGAGTTACCACGGCCGAATGTCGCGAAGATGGTCGATGCTCTTCTGGTGTGTTTTGCCGAACATGCCATGTCTCCGTCTTCCGCCTCGGCGAGAATGGTGATGTCCGGTGCGGGCTACATCATGCCGGCTTTGGCAGGCGGTGTTCTGAGCATCGGTTACACTCACGTCGATGCGCACGAGGCCGCGCAGATGTGGATTACCGCAATCGAATTGATGAAAGAAACGGGCTGGACACTGGAGGAGACCGCCGATTTCGTCGCCAAAGGCATCAGGAGCAAGGAGAAGGACGACGCCTTTGCGAGGCGCTTCGGCGATAGGAGAGTGATACCGGGATGGCATCATCCGCAACACATTCGCGACTTGCGGTCTCCACGCATTATTGAAGTGGCCGAACGGCTGGACGTGGCGGGAGACCACGTGAGGTTCGTCGTCGCGCTGGAAAATGCCACCGAGAAATACTGGGGCCGAAAGCTCTACATGAACGTATCCGGCGCTATTTCTTCCACGCTCGTGGACATGGGTTTCAATCCGGACGAATGCCTGGCCTTCTGCGCGATTGCCAGGTCCGTAAGCATCACTGCTCATTGCGTCGAAGAGAAGACGAGGGAAAAGGGATGGAGAGCTTCCTCCAGGTCCACAATTACTCAACCGCTGGATCTGGCACTGCAGAAGCCCGACTACTACGACGGCCCCTCCGACCGAGAGCTTCCCGAAGAGAGAATCGTCGAACCCCTGACTCGCGCACCGTACCACTACATCGACTAACTCAAGCTGTAAGGAGGGGAGTCCGAAAATGGGGACTGGCTCCGTCACGGGCTGGTTTTTTCGGGAGTTTCCGGCATGCCGACGGTGCCTGTCCCCTTTTTCGGACGCTTACAGTTTGAGGACTAACAACCTAACCCCCTAACAACCTAACAACCTAAACCCCTAACATGCAAGACAACATTCAAAAAATGTACGCTCGGGCGCGAAAGGCCTTCGAGGTCGTCGAATACTGGCCGCAGAAAAAAGTCGACGAAATGGTGTTGGCCGCCGGTTGGGAGTGGCAGAAAGAGGAAACCGCCAAGGCACTGGCACGGCTGGCCGTCGATGAGTCGGGCATCGGCGTCTACGAACATAAGGTGGCCAAAATCCAGAGCAAAACCCGGGGAAGCCTTTGGGACATGCGCAACGCGCGGACCTGCGGCATTGTCGAGGAGGATGAAGCCAACGGGCTGGTCAAATTCGCCAAGCCGATGGGCGTGATTGCCAACGTCGTGCCATGCACTAATCCGGAGTCGACAATCTGTGCCCTGGGCGTAAGCATCCTCAAAACACGAAACGCAATGATCGTCTCGCCACACCCCAGAACGCAAGGAAGCTCCTATCTGACCGTCGAGCACGGCCGCAAGGCGCTCAAAAAGATCGGCGCGCCGGAAGACCTCATGCAGTGCATCAAAAACACCAGCAAGGAGAAGACGGCCGAGTTGATGAGCGTTTGCGATTTTGCCGTGGCCACGGGCGGAGACGCCCTGGTGAAGGTAGTCTACGCGGCGGGCAAGCCTTGTCAGACGGTAGGGGCGGGCAACGTGGTGTCGATTGTCGACGAAACGGCCGACATCCCGGCTGCCGCCCGAAAAATCGTCCTCTCCAAGACGGCCAACAACTCCGCCTCCTGCTCGTCTGAAAACGCCGTGGCTATTCACGAGTCGGTCTACGACCGAATGATCGATGCATTGAAGGCCGAGGGCGGCCACTTGTGTAGCACCCAGGAGCGGGAAACACTCCGAAAAATGATGTGGCCCGACGGTAAACATCTTAACCGAGATGTCGTTGCCAAGCCGGCGCTGCGGATCGCCGAAATGGCCACCCTCGACGTGCCTGAAGATACCCGGTTCCTCATGGCTCTCGGCGAGAAGCCCGGCCCGGAAGACCGCTTCTCCGGCGAGAAAATCTGCCTGGTCCTGACCGTCTGGAAGTGGACCGATTTCGACGAGATTGTCTGCCGGGTGGATAAGATGCTGAAGTTCTCCGGCGAAGGCCATTCCGTCTCCATTCACAGCGAGAACCGCCAGCGCCAAATCCAGCTTGCCCTACGCTCGAACGTCGGCCGGGTGAATTGCAACATGCCCCACGCAATGGCCAATAGCGGAAGCTGGTTCAATGGTCAACCGTTCACCGATACGCTCGGCTGCGGCACCTGGGCCGGAAATATCACCACCGACAACATCAACTACCGCCATTTCCTCAACTACACCTGGCTCTCCACTCCCATCGACGAGTACGTGCCCAGCGACGAGGAGATTTTTGGCAAGTACCTGGAGAAATGGGGCCGCGACTAAGGCTGACCTCTAACCACTGACCACTGTCCACTTAATGAAATCACGCGCGGCCGTTTTCTCCGAACCAGCCAAGCCACTCGCGATCGAGTCGTTCGATTTGCCTGAGAAAATCGAGCCGGGTGCCGCCCTGTGCAAGGTCCAGATGAGCACCATCTGCGGCTCCGACTTGCACACCATCTTCGGCCGGCGGCAGGAACCGACACCGCTGATCCTCGGCCATGAAATCATCGGCCGGATTGTGGCCCTGGGCGACGGCTTGGATCGTGACGGTTTTGGCGGCCCGGTCGGCGTGGGCGATCGGATTACATGGTCGATCATGGCTTCCTGCGGCAAGTGTTTCTACTGCCGGCGGCAATTGCCGCAGAAATGCGAGCATCTCCGCAAATACGGACATACCCGCTCGACGGAGCCGCCCCATCTGCCCGGTGGCTATGCCGAGCACATTTATCTCTTTCCGGGCACGGCGATTTTCCGGGTTCCCGACGGCCTTGTCGACGCAGTAGCCACGCCGGCCAACTGTGCGCTGTCCACGGTGGTCAATGCCTTGGAAACGATCGGCTTGAACCGGGGTGAAACGGTGCTGATACAAGGGGCCGGTCTTTTGGGCTTGAACCTGATCGCCTTGTGTCGCGAAGCCGGGGCCGGCCGGATCTTCGTAACCGACGTCGTCGCCCGGCGGCTGGAGTTCGCCTCCCGATTCGGGGCCGACACCTGTTTCAACCTGGCCGAGTCCGATCCGGACGAAGTGGTTGCGGCCATTCGCGGTTCGACCGGCGGGTACGGCGTGGACCTGGCGCTGGAAGTCTGTGGTTCTCCGGATGCCGTCACGCAAGCGGTCCGGACACTGCGGATCGGTGGGCGGTATCTGATCGCCGGGTTGGTCACGCCGGGAAGCGACCTGACCCTGGACGGCAACCGGATCACGCGGAATTATCTGACCATTAAGGGAATCCACAACTACCATCCCGACCACCTGACCGCGGCACTGCGATTCCTCGAAAAGCACGCCCGCCAATACCCGTATGACGAACTGGTCGGGGCAACATTCGCGCTGGACGACATCAACCGGGCGGTCCAGGTGGCCGCCTCGGGAGAGTTCATTCGCGTTGGGATTTCCGATTTCTGATTTAGGATTTAGGATTTCTGATTTAGGATTTGCACGTTCGCTGGTTGTTGTGTGCTCTCATGCTACTAACGCGGACGCTTGCACTTGGCCGCTTAGGGGTTACTGCCAACATGTAGGTTATGCTTCAGCATAACGCATTCGGGCAAGATGTTATGCTAAAGCATAACCTACACGAGTAATGAGGATCCTGCGATGAAGCCAAATCAGAAATCCCAAATCCCAAATCAGAAATCCAATCCGGGACTCCGCCGCGCCCAGTGGCGGATGCTGCTGGCAACCATGTTCTGCTATCTGTTTTACTACACGGGCCGGCAGAACTGGGGCTGGGTCGTCAAGGCCCTGAGGGACGACCTGGGGCTCGACACGGTGATGACCGGCACCATTGCCGGCGCCATGCTGGCGGCCTACGGGATCGGCCAGTTCATCAACGGAAACCTGGGCGATAAGTTCGGCGGGCGGATCATGGTCAGCCTGGGTGCGATCCTCTCGGTCGGCCTCACCTGGATTACCAGCTTCGGCAACTCGTTCTGGACGCTGCTGGTTCCCTGGACGGCGAACGGATATGCCCAATCGCTGGGTTGGGCGCCCGGCGGGCGGTTGATATCGAACTGGTGGGGGCATCGGGAGCGGGCCAAGGCGTTTGGGTTCTACATGTTCGCCGCCGCATTCTCCACCGTCCTCACCTTCGCACTCTCCATAGCAATTCTACAGTATATGAACTGGCGGTGGGTGTTCCGGCTGCCCGTGCTGCTGCTGTTGGTCGGCGGCATCGTCTACTACCTCGTCGCCCGCGATAAACCCGAAGACCTGGGCTTCAAGCCGCTTGACGAGCCTGGGCCCGAACCGGTCGCAATCGGCACGGAGGAAACCACTTTCGACCGCTACGCCTGTGCCTTCAAGAACTGGCGATTCCTCTGCGCGTGCGTGGCGATCGGTTTCGAGAGCATGGCCCGCTATGGGCTACTGACCTGGGTTCCTCTCTACTATCTGGGCGAAGACTGGAAACAGAACCCGGCCAGCGTGTGGATCACCCTCTCGCTTCCGTTTGGCATGGCCCTGGGTGCCCTGAGCGGCGGGTACCTCTCCGATCGCGTGTTTCATTCCAACCGAACGCGGCCGATCGTCTTGCTCCTTTCGCTGGCCTCCGCAGTGTCAGTGGCAATGTACTTCGTGCCGCGCGACCAGTACGTCCTGGGCATGACGCTGCTGTTTCTGGCCGGGTTCTTCGTCTACGGCCCGCAGTCGTCGTTTTGGGCGCTGTGCCCCGACCTGCTCGGAACAAAACGTGCGGGAACGGGTGTCGGCGTGATGGACGCCTCCGCTTACGCATTCGCCGCGGCCCAGGGACCACTGTTCGGATGGATCATTGCCACGCACGGCGAGGCTTCCATCTTCATCGCCACGGCAGCAGCCTGCGCACTCGGTGTCGTGACCATCCTGTTTGTGAGGAAGTGAAGCTTGGCAACCGACAACGAAGAAAGAAACAACAAGTGGAATCTACCGGCTGACGGCACAACCATCGGCAACGTCGCGTTTGTTCTCTTCGTTTGTTTTGTTGCCTTCTGTTCGATGGAAAATCCGTTCACGCGCCAGGACCGTTCCCAGTCCGTCAATGGTTACTCCAAGTCATTTCACCTCAATCCGTGTTCAATCTGTGTTTCGTCCGTGGCCGAGAGACTCCCGTGAACAGTTACCTATTTACTATTGCCCCACGCGCCGCCGCGCTGCCCGGTATCCCAACGACAGTGGCACGGCCAGGGCGGACTACGCGGGGTGCACGGGCGACAAGCGCCCAACCGAAGGCAATAAGCCGGCCAACGGCGCTGTCGTCCGCCGGGTGTGCGACCCTGCCGTGGGCTTTGCGGAGATCAGGGACGGGACGTCCAACACGCTGCTAGTCGGCGAGAAGCAAACGAATCCCGACTACCTTGGTCAAAGCGGCGGCGACAACGAGCCTTACGTGAACTCAGGCGTGGACTGCGACCAGCTCCGCAACGCCCAATCTCACCCGGCCGCGGACTTCGAGCACCCCGCCGAACCTGACGCGTATTGGAGCTATCGATTCGGGTCGTCCCATTCGGGGATGTTCAACGGAGCGCTTGCGGACGGGTCGGTGCGGTCGATCTCGTTTTCGATTGACGCGGAAACGTTTCGCCGGTTGTGCGTGCGGAACGACGGGAAGCCCGTGACGCTCCCGTAGCCGGCCGACCAGGAGAACATTATGTGGCGATTCCACGTGCCGTTGCTGGTGGTGTTCGGGTGGACGGCCTTTGCCGGTTGCCAGGGTCAATCGCAACCGGAGCCGCTCACCCCCGAGCAAGAGCGCGAAATGCAGAGGCGCATCGAGCAGACGCAAGAGGAGGAGCGAGCGCATTTCGCGCGGGAGGATCCCAACACCGGCACGGGCGGTCGCTGACTCTACCATCGCCGAAGAAGACAGCACGGAGGCACGGCACGGAGCCACAACCAAAGGGACCAGGGGCCAGGGGCTAGCGTGAGTTTACTGTGGCCGAGTGGGAATATGTAAACATTCGCCGAACCCGTCAACAACCTCGTGACGAAGGGTGCAAGTCGGGGTTTGCGGACTTCAGCGGTGTCGGCGGACGCCGTCGGCTTGGTTCTCGCGGCGGGTTCAGAACCTTTCCATGTGGGAGTGGTTCGGCGAACTTACGCCCGTTTACGGGCGTGT
>JAUWJC010000605.1 GCA_030607895.1 Pirellulales bacterium | reverse complement strand
GGGGGGGGACGGTCCGTGAGCGCCGCTATGGGGGGGGTTGGGGGGGGTCCCCCGCCCTTCGGTGGGCTATGGGACGTGCCACCCAAATCCGACAATTATTTTTCCTCGGATCCTAAGCAGATCGTCCGCGACTTGTGGCGGCAGAAGGACCTGGGCACGTACGAGGGCAAGTTCTCCGCGGGGCTGGCGATTACCGCGCCACTGCAAACCGGGGTTATCCTGCCCGCAGTGGTACGCCCGGCGGAATCTACCTGGACGAAGGGAGCGGGTTTATCGAGATTGCGGGCAATCTAGTGTATCACGTGGACAAGCCCATGAACTACAACAACATGGTCCAGAATCGCAAGGCCACCTGCAACGAGCACGACAATATATTTGTCGGTAAACCGGACGAGAACCGGCCCGCCGTCGAAAAGGCCGGCCTCGAGGCTGAGTATCGCAGCCTGTTGGAAACACCATGAACAGCACACCCACGGTCGATAGCCTGCATCTCGACGCGAATGAAATCGAACGTCGCAAGCAGCTTGTCCGCGACCTTTGGGCGGGTAAACCGCTGGAGCACGTCCCGGTCTATATCAGCGTCGAGAATCCCTGCCCGCGGTATCCCATTCGCGAGCAGTTTTTGGACGCCGACAAGCAGTGGGAGGAGTCGATCACGGCGTTGGGTCTGGCATGGCGACATGTGCCGCATAATGATCTTGTGCCGGCCGTGCGGCCCGACGTGGGCTGTTCGTGTCTGGCCACGGCGTTTGGCGCGGAACTGTTTTGGGGTGACGACCCGAACCAAACGTGCGGTGTTAAACACGCTCCGTTGAAGCGTGTTTAGGATGTCTTCGACCTGGCCGTTCCGTCACCCGATGCGGGCCAGTTGGCCGAAGGGATTCGTCGCATTCGACAATTTGCCGAGGCCGGCGAGGGGCTTGTCAGCGTCTCGTTGCTCGACATGGCCGGCGGACTGAACGTGGCCTCGGACCTCCTGGGCGGCCAAACGCTCTACACCTCGATGTACGAAAATCCCGAGGCATTGGAGTGCCTGCTCGACAAGATTCAGCAGTTGTTCCTGGCCACAATCGACCGGCAAATCGAGGCGGCCGGCGGCATCGAGCGAATCACGAACACAGATTTTCCCGAGTATTGGTTCCCCTAAGGAGGCAAGGGGCATGTATCGGACGACATCAGCGCGAACATCTCGCCGGCCAGCTATGAACGATTCAGCCGGCCGTTCCACAATCGCGTGTTCGAGCGAGACGGCGGCGGTCGATTTCATTGCGGCCGGGGCTCTTTCGGGCGTTTTGGGACTCGGCGGCGATCTGGCCGGTCTGCCCAACGAATCGCTTGCACGGCTGCGAGAGCATGTGTCGTTCTCAAAGCAATGGCGCAAGGCCATTAGCCGCTCGGTGGCTCATCTATTGACTCCGCCGGCACTGAAAACCGATCGCGAGGGCTGGGTCGCCGTGCAACTCGACGACCAAGAGAGCGGAACGGCCTTCCTCTTCGTCTACCGGCTCAACGATGATTCGGCCGCCAAACGTTTCGTGCTACGGGAGCTGGATGCCGATGCAACCTACGAATTGAACTGGCATGTCCCACCGACCGAGAAGTCGCAATCCGCCAAAGGCGCGGCGTTAATGTCCGAGGGCATTGAACTGACATTGCCCGCACGCTATCAGGCGGCAGTCATCGTGTTGAAAAGAGAACACTCATGAGGAGAAAACCATGCAACTGAGCCGATTAGCCGTCCTTTCCAACGAGGAAATCCAACAAATCCACGAAGCAACCGTTGATATCTTGACCAACGTCGGCGTCAAGATTCTTTACCCACCGATGTTGCGGTTTCTGAAGGAGCAGGGACTGGCGGTTGACGAATCGAATGCGGTCGTGCGATTCAGCCGCGTCGCGCTGGAGGACGCTTTGGCCGGGGCGCCCCGGCAGTTCGAGGTTTTTACTCGCGACGCCCAACCGGCTTTCGTCCTCGGGGATCGAAAGCCGAAGATCGCGGCCGGGCACAACGCCGTCTTTTGGGTAGATACTGAGACAGGCGAGACACGGTCTTCGACGGTGGCCGATGTCGAACTGTTTGCCCGCCTATGTCAGGAGTTGGAATGCATCGACATGATCGGCATCCCCGTGATGCCGCAAGACGTCGCTAATCCGCAGGCCACGTTGCCGTATGCGGTTCGCGCGGTCATCGCCAACAGCACCAAGCCGATCTACTTTTCCACCGACAACTGCAAGGCGAATCGGGCCTGCATCGACCTGTTGCAGGCGGCCTATCCGGGCAATCTCCAGCAGCAAGTCTATGGCATCAGCCAACTTTCACCCACAAGCCCGCTCTACTGGGAGC
>JAUWJC010000357.1 GCA_030607895.1 Pirellulales bacterium | reverse complement strand
GCACCGTCCGGGCGATGGACGTCCTGGTTCCCAAGGTGGGCGAGATAATCGGCGGCAGCCAGCGCGAAGAGCGACTCGACGTGCTCAAATCACGCATGAAAGAACAGGATCTTGTCGCCGACGACTACTGGTGGTAGCTTGACCTCCGCCGCTACGGCACCGTGCCCCATTCGGGCTTCGGCCTGGGGCTGGAACGCCTCATCCAGTTCATCACCGGCATGGCCAACATCCGCGACGTGATCCCCTTCCCCCGAACCCCCGGCTCCGCCGAGTTCTAATGGGGCGAAAAAGGGACCAGGTTTAATTTGTGCGAAGCACCCTCCGAGCCGCAGGCGGCAAATTAAACCTGGTCCCTTTTTCGGCCTGTCCCCTTACGCCGCCATTTTCAACGGTTCCGATTCCGTAAAGAGGTTGATGGTTGCCAGCATGTTGCCTTCGGCATCGTAGAACTGCACGATACCTACCTCGCTCAGCCACATCGCCATGTAGCCATGGACCCGGTACGACCGAGCAGCGTGCTTACCGCCGTCAATTAGGACCGTTTCTTCCAGATCGCGCAGCACGAGCACGCTTACTCCCAGTCTCTCGAGGACCTGGATAACCAAGCTCCGCACTTCATGCGGTTCGGGCTCCGTCCTCATCGGCGCAACCTCCTGTTGCCAGCATCGGCTTCCTGCCGTTTTTGATAGGGCTGGAGATTTTATCGACAAGGTTGGCGGGTGGGAAGATCGGTTCTCGAAGCTTCTTGACCGTTTCACTCGCCGAAAGGGCCAGGCATCTGCTTGCACTGCCAGCACGGGACGGCCAATTTGCAAGCATTCGTCGAACCCGTTCGACGCCAACAGCACGGCGCACCGAGCGCAATCGTTATGCTTGCGCCAGTGGGCGGGGGCTTGCCGCCTTGGTGCGGAGCATGTAATAATTATGATTCTCGCCAGTTGTCCGTGCAACTAAGCCGGAGGGCCGTTTCGATGAAGATATTCGTGATCATCGGTCACCAGCACGTAGGGAGTTTCTGTCACGCCATTGCCGCAACAGCCATGGAGGAGTTGAAAGCGGCCGGCCACGAGGTGATTTATCACGATTTGTATGAGGAGGACTTCGACCCGATCCTGCCCCAAGCAGAGGTTCCCAAAGATGCCCCACTCGATCCGGTCGTCAAGCGGCACTGCGACGAAGTGACCGAGGCGGAAGGATTCATCGTGGTTCATCCGAATTGGTGGGGCCAACCGCCGGCAATGCTCAAAGGGTGGATCGACCGGGTACTGCGACAGGGAGTTGCATACGAATTCGGTGAGGGGGGGGTTGTCAACGGCTTCTTCAAAGGGAAACCGGCAGTGGTCTTCACCACGTCGAACACACCCCGCGAGGCCGAACTCGAACTGTTCGGCGATCCGCTGGAGAACCTCTGGAAGAACTGCATCTTCGGCCTCTGCGGCGTCGAGGATTTCAGGCACCGCAATTTCGAGTCGATCATTCTTAGTACGCCCCAGCAACGGCGCGAGTGGCTCGCCGAAGTCCGCCAGATCGTCAAGCAGTGTTTTGCTCCGCGGTAGTGAGGCTCCCGCAGTGCGGCCCGGACCGCGAAAGGCGACATTGTCTGAGCCGTGCTGCCCTCAGGACGGTTCGATCCCGCGACGGGTTAGAGCCAGCGTATTTTTGGTTGCCAGTTATCCGGAGTAGGCCAATGACCACAGGGCAGAAGGTGGAATGGAACGACGTCGACCGTCGCATTTGGGAGGAGGAACTCGACGAGTTCGTCCCGCGGCGCGTGTTCGACGTCCACACTCACATTTACCGTTGGGCGTTCAACACGGATCCGAAAAAGGACACCGGTACGTTGTTCGATACGTGCGGCCGCCGCTTTCCCGAGGCAACCTGGGCCGCGCTCGAGTCCTGCGACCGCATCTTGATGCCCGGCCGCCGGGTGCATCGCCTGGCTTTCCCGTTCCCCTTCTGGCCGCAGTGCGATTTCGAGGCAGCCAACCGGTTCGCGGCGCGGGAAGTCCGCGGCGACCGGCTCTCCGGTGCATTGATGGGGGTGCACCCGTCGATGACCGCCGACTACCTCCACCGGCAGGTCGAGAGGGAGCGGTTTTTGGGCTTCAAGCCGTACCGCTTCTATTCGAGCAGCGGAGACCCGGTGGATTGCCGAATCACGGACTTCCTGCCGGAACATCAGGTCCAAGTGGCCGACCGCCGCGGCTTGATCATCACCCTGCACATGGCCAAGCGCGATGGGATTGCCGATCGTCAGAATATTGACGACCTGTTGCGACTCTCCGACAACTATCCGAACGTGAAATGGATTCTGGCACATTGCGCGCGCAGCTATTCGGCATGGGCGATTGAGCGCGCGGCCGAGCACGTCCGAGGGTTGCCCAACGTGTGGTACGATGTCTCGTCGGTCTGCGAGTCTGATGCAATCGACGCGCTATGCACCGGCGTGGGCGCCGACCGCGTGATGTACGGCAGCGACAACTTGCCTGTCGGTGTGATGCGAGGCAAGTACATCACCTTCGGTTATGCCTGGGCATTTCTCTCCGAGCAGAACCACGGTCTGGAGCTGTCACACTGCAACCCGCGGATGACCTTCACCTGCTATGAACAACTACGCGCCATGCGCCGGGCCTCGCTGCGACTTGGGTTGACCCAAGCGCAGACCGAAGACCTTTTCTGTAACACTGCCTTGCGGCTGGTCCAATCGGTCCGGGACGGCGCAACACAGGCCACCGGCTAAGCCGGGCTTAGCGGTCGGCGGTGTTTACCCGGGCCCAACGCACACTCATGCAATCGGGAGTACCCGCGTAGAAGGCCAACAGAACCCGACCGTTTCCCAGGGGGCGAATCGCCGGGTGCCCGAAGCTCCATCTGGCCATGTCTTCCCAGTACTGCCCGTAATCGATCTCGCGTTCCCCTTGCGAGAGCCGCGCTCGTTCCTGATGGGTATAGACGACCAGCGCGTCGTTCCGGGGCCAAGTGGCTCCCTCGTCCTTGGATTGCCATAGTGTCATCGTCGACGGTTTGCCCCGGTAGACCACGAAGGCCAGCAGCCGGCCATCTTCAAGCAGCAAGGGCGCGGAGATTTGTCCGGGAATGCCCGTCTGCGTGATCGGCGCTTTCCGAAAATCATTGTCGTGGAGGGAAGCCCGGCGAAAGTGAACCGGGATATCCTTCTTTTGCTCCAGGTCGTGTGTCCAGAACAGACCGATAAACTCACCCTCGCCCACGCCAGTGCATACGCGCTGATCCCAATAGTAAGCCTTATGCCGGGGATCTTGCGCGACAAGCAACGGTGCGTCAAACGTGCGGCCGCCGTCACGCGATACGAGCAGCCACGCCCCATGATGCCCGGGCGACGGATCGTCGAATTCCTTGTAACTTTCGAAGGCATGCGCGATCGTGCCATTCGACCACTTCAGCAGCGGGCCGCAGTTCGTGCAACCGGTTAGGCCGGGGATAACGACCGGTTCCCAGGCACTCCACGACTCGCCTTCGTCGGTGGAGAATGCCCGTAACTGCTTGGCGTGCAGAATCCCTTCGGTCACCGGATCGAACAGCGGCCTTTCCGGATCGCTCCGGTCCAGCCAGGTTGAGATCAGGAGCAGTTTTCCGGGTTCGACTTCCACCATTTCCCCCGCCCCCAACGAGCCGGCAGTACCGTCCAGTGTGCTCTCGAACCGCGTCGGCAGTTGCTCCCAGGTTGCTCCCCCGTCAACAGACCGGCACAAGCCGATCGTCGAGGCCGGGTCGTGCTTGTGTGAGCCCAACTGGAAGCCGCACAAGAAAGCACCGGACCGCAGCGGACACAAAGTGACGAAGGCGGCAACCCGCCGCGACGCCGGCCGGGTGGTTGCGTCGAAGATCAGGCCGGTGTCTTCCAAATACATAGGTTCTTCCGTTTCTGGGTGCAGAAGCCTGAACGTCTCTAATTTGTTTCTATTGCGGAAAGTGGTCGACGGTGGGTAACGAGAGGGCGAGGCTTTTGCACCTACAAACGGAAGAGCCGAAAAAAGGCGCGATTGTCACTCGGGACGAGGCCCCGTGCTATAACACGTTTTCTCAGGGATGTACCGCATCAAGAGGGCACAACCCACGACTATGGCAACTCGTCCGGAAGCGGCAAACGCGCCCACAAACTAACTACGGATACGATGTTGAAGTTTTGCTCCCATGGGTTAGAGAAAAAGTAATCGGGGAAAACTGGTCGTCCAGCCCGGTGATCAGCCGTGCTCGATTTCCAGCCACCGGCCGCGCCGGATTTGAGATCGCCAACTAGTTGCACGCGCATGCTCCGACAACTAGCGGCGTTGATGGAGGGTACTCGACAGCGAGCCGAGTACCCATCAGAACGGACCGGAACGGGCAAACTTCATGGTGCACTCCCTCAGCGGTTCCCGCGGCTTGGGAGGAAGCGTGAAACAACTCGCCCGTTGTCGCGTGTTGCCGGTTCCGAGACGGAGCCCAGAACACGACCCGGGCGGTCACTTCCCCCAGGCCAACGATACTCTCACTATCTCTATTTTAATCCGAAGGCACGCTTTGGCAAGACGTATTTTCCAAGCCAGTTGAGATTACCGAGCGAATCCCCCCGTTGGGTGAATTGGACGGTGCTGGGAAATCGTAGCCGTTCCGGGGGGTCTCTCGGCCACGGATGAAACACGGATTGAGACGAAGCCTTTCAAGGACCGCTCCCCTCTGGAAGGCCGTTTCCAGAAACCCATAACCCAGAAACGGAAGGGGTGCAAGTCGGGGTTTGCGGACTTCAGCGGTGTCGGCGGACGCCGTCGGCTTGGTTCTCGCGGCGGGTCCAGAACCTTTCCATGTGGGAGTGGTTCGGCGAACTTACGCCCGTTTACGGGCGTG
>JAUWJC010000021.1 GCA_030607895.1 Pirellulales bacterium | reverse complement strand
GACCAGGTTTAATTTGTGCTGACACTAACGTTTTCTATGTGTGGACATGGCTTCAGTTGTTCTCGGGGAACCAAACCCACTGGCCTCGCTGTCTGATCCAGATTGATGGCAAGAAAGTGCATTTGTATGCGAATTCAACGCCGGATCAAGCCATTCAACCGGCTTCACGAACTTGGGACAACCACTTTCGGTGCGGTTCCAGAGCATTCACATAGAACACGGTAGAGTCAGAATTTGTGCGAAGCACCCTCCGGGCCGTTCCGGCAAATTAAACCTGGTCCCTTTTTCGGCCGCAAGCGGCATTGGTCATTATTATGAGTACAACCGACATTCCCTCAAAGCGAACTGTTTCCAAACCGATGCCGGAGGACCTCAAGAGCGTCCAGCCGGGCGGTGGGGTCTGCTGCCGCATCGAGTTGGCCTGGGGGTGTTGGCGGCGGTGGTATTTGAAGCGGTTTCGGCCGGGATACGTCGGCCGCATGGCCGAGTTGCGCCGCGGCTCGTGCGATGGAGCGCCGCACGAGATTCTCGATCCCCGAGATTTGAAATACTGCCGCAACCAGTGCCGGTGCGGGTGGGACGAGGCCGACGACCCGTTCCGCTGGCGCGAGCGGCTCCCTTTTGCCCGGTGGGGGCTGGCGGAACTGCAACTGATGGGCGGGCCGCTGTTGGTTCTGACGATTTTTCTCGCCCACTACTATTGGTACCTGGTTCCATTGGCGGCAGTGCCGTTGTGCCTGGTTGTTTGGTTCTTTCGCGATCCACCCCGTCGGGTGCCGCGGGAGCCCGGCCTGATGGTCTCGCCGGCCGACGGCAAGATTGCCGAAGTGACGCGGCTGGAGCATGACGAGTACATCGGCGGTCCGGCGGTGCGGATCGGGATTTTTCTGTCGATTTTTAACGTACATATCAACCGCTCTCCGGCTGCCGCCCGGGTGATCGCGTTGCGTTACTCGCCGGGTGAGTTCCTGAATGCCTTGAATCCCCAGAGTGCCGTGCGCAACGAGAACATCTGGATTGGCCTGGAGGAGGAGTCGCCTTCCCACCGCCGGTTAGTGGTCCGGCCAATTGCCGGCACAATCGCCCGGCGGATCGTCTGCCCGCTTCGGCCGGACGACGTCGTTGCTCGGGGAGGCAAAGTCGGAATGATTAAGCTGGGGTCCCGCACCGAGTTAATAATACCCGATACGGACGACCTGAAAATCGAAGTCCGGGTCGGCCACCACGTCAAGGCCGGCAGCAGCGTCCTGGCCAAGTATCTACAAAGCTGAAAGCGGAAAGCTGATAGCTGAAAGCTGATAGCCATTATTATGAGACCACTGCGAACGATTGCCGTATTTCCGACGATGTTCACGCTGGGGAACCTGGTTTGCGGGTTCTTTGCGATTGTGGTTGCTTCCCGGGTCGGCAGGCCGGAGTCGGCGGTGTTCGATCCGCAGGATCCGACCGCCTTGATGCTTAGCGGGTGGTTGATTTTTCTGGCGATGGTGTTCGACGCTTTGGACGGTCATGTCGCCCGATTGTCGAAGACAACGAGCGACTTCGGCGCTCAGTTAGACAGCTTGTGCGATCTGGTGACGTTTGGCGTCGCGCCCGGCTTCTTGCTGGTAAAGATGTGTCCTCGCTTTGCTTATCTTCATCGCGAGGCGGTTTGGGTAATTGCCGCTGCGTTTGCGGCGTGTGCGGCGTTGCGGCTTGCCCGGTTCAACGTAGAGACGACCGACGAGGACGACCACCTGCACTTCAGCGGTTTACCCACTCCGGCGGCGGCGGCGGCGATAGCCGGCTTTGCCATCATGTTCTACACGCTCCGCAAGGAGGACAATACGCTTGTTTACGCCACGCAGATCGATACCGTGCTGCAAACGGTGCTGCCGTTTTTTGCAGTGCTGGTCGCTCTGCTGATGGTGTCGCGAATCCCGTATCCGCACGTGGTCAACCAGATTTTCCGAGGCCAACGGAGCTTCGGTCACATTGTGGGAGTGATATTCGCGTTGGTGGCGGTGATGGTGATTCGCGGTTATTCGGTTCCGATAATTTGTTGCGTTTTCGTGTTCAGCGGCCCGGTGCGGTTCTTCTGGGAGAAGCTGGTCCAGAGACGGCACCAGGAAGACCCGCTGTTTTAATGACGAATGACGAATGACGAATGACGAATAAGGACGACTCGCATGTTTTCGGGAATTGTAGAAGCGTTGGGCAGCGTGGCGGAACTCCGCTCGGAGCCGCCCGGCTGTTGGCTGATCGTTCGTGAACCCAAAATCGCGGCCGAGACGGCGGTGGCCGACAGCATCTCGGTCAACGGCTGTTGCCTGACTGTCGTCGAGGTTAAAGGGGAAACGATGGCCTTCCAGGCCGGGCCGGAAACGCTCGCCAGAACAAACTTGGGCGACCTGGAGCCGGGTAGCCCGGTGAACCTGGAACGGGCACTGAAAGCCAACGATCGGCTGGGCGGACACTTCGTCAGCGGGCACATCGACGGCGTGGGCAAGCTCCTGGAGCGGCACGACCACGGCGATTGGTCCACCTTCTGGTTCGAAGTCCCTCGCCGGCTCAGTCTGCAAATGGCCTCCAAGGGGTCGATTGCCGTGGACGGCGTTAGCCTGACCATCGTCGACAGCCAGCCCGATCGATTCAGCGTTGCCCTTATCCCTTACACCCTGGCCGTCACCACGCTCGGCCCACTGATCGTCGGCGGCAAGGTCAACCTGGAAACCGATCTGTTGGCCAAGTACGTTCAACGCCTGGTCGAAGGCAAGGACTGGGAGGACGGTCAACAGGAAATGATGAAGCGAGGGACGAGGGACGAGGGGTGAGGAACGAGGGGGGAAGGATGAAGACGGCCGCTTGCGGCTTCGCAACTTCGACACGATAACTGACAACTCACATGACCAACCGCTCCTCGCACAACCAGACGCTGTCCTTCCTGATGCGGCGGTTTGCCGAGGCGGGTATTCGACCGCACGGCAAGCTGGGGCAACACTTCCTTATCGATCTGAACCTGCAACGCCTCTTGCTGGAGACCGCCCGGTTGGGGACAAACGACGTGGTATTGGAGGTTGGCACGGGCACGGGCTCGTTGACGGCGTTGATGGCCGCCCAGGCCGCCACAGTGGTTACGGTTGAGTTGGACCCACGGTTGCACCAATTGGCCGGCGAAGAACTATTCGGACTGGACAACGTCGTGATGCTGCGGCACGACATCCTCAAGAACAAGAACCGGCTCAACCAGGCCGTCATGGAAATTGTCGACCAGCGGTTGGCCGACGATGACTCGCGGCAATTGAAACTGGTGGCCAATCTGCCGTACAACGTGGCCACGCCGATAATCACGAATCTGCTGGCTACCGATCGGCCTCCTCGCGTAATGGTGGTCACGATCCAGAAAGAACTGGCCGACCGCATCACCGCCCGAGCGGGCATAAAGGACTACGGCGCGCTGAGCATCTGGATACAAAGCCAATGCCGGGCGCGAATTGTTCGGGTGATGCCGCCGGCGGTGTTTTGGCCCCGGCCCAAGGTGACCTCCGCCATAATCGAGATCGTGTTGGACGACAAGCTCCGCGGCCGGATACCCGACCCAAAATTTTTCCACGGTTTTGTGCGTTCGATGTTTTTCCACCGCCGCAAGTTTCTCCGCTCCGAGTTGCTCAGCGCGTTCAAGAAACGGCTGACCAAACCGCAGGTCGACGGCATCATGGTCGGGCAGAGAATCGAGGGAACCGCCCGAGCCGAACAGCTCGACGTGGAAGCCATGCTCGGTTTGGCCGAAGCCGTTCAGGCCGAATTGGGTGATTGACGCCAATATCAGCTATCAGCCAGGCAGGAAATCATGCAATTTATCGAGATGTCGGGCAAGGTACTGTTGGAAGTGGTCACGGAGCACGGTCCCAGTCCGGATGAGTTGGCCACCGTAGGCGTGACGGACGACAGCATTGTCAGGGTCAACCGCCAGGGCGATATCGAGCTGCGCCGAGCCGACCGCTGGGACCTTATCGGCGGCCTGTTGGGTGACTTCGAACCGCGCGTCAAGCGGGAAACCGGCCTGGACTGGGTGTAGAGTTTGTTTAGCCGCCGCGGCCACGCGGCGATGGTGGTTACCCGGCGTGGCCGCCGGGGCTAAACTGATAACTGACGACTACTTCAGTTGACCACGTTGCGAAGCGGCATTCCTAGCACCGCTCGACGACATGCCTCGGCACTCTTCAGCCGCATGTCGAGCAATCCTTGCTCGCTGTAGAAGGCCACGTGCGGATTGATGATCACTCGGTGGCAGGCCGGATGGTTCGGATCGAGCCAGGCCGTCAGCAGCGGATGATCCTCCGGGGGCGGCTCCTGCTCCAAAACATCGATCCCAACGCCGGCCAAGCGGCCCGACGCAATTGCCTCGGGCAACGCCGTCGTGTTGACGATTGCCCCGCGTGCCGTGTTCACCAGGAACGAGCCCGGGCGCATTTGCGCAATCGTGTCGGTGTCTATCATGTGATGTGTTTCGTCGGACAACGGACAGTGGAGGCTGACGACCAGCGACTGGGCGAGCAACTCTTCGAGCGTTTCCACGCGGCGGATACCCAGGGCCTTGTCGTATCCGTCCGGCTTGTACGGATCGTAAAAGAGGACGTCCATCCCGAAAGCCTTGGCACGCAACGCCGCCGCTGTGCCGATCCGCCCCAAGCCAACCACGCCGAAGCCCTGCCCGCGCAAACGGGTCAACGGCGCCACCTGCAAATACGACCACGGCTTCAGGCCGGCCTTCAGGCGGGAGTTCAACACGTGGACTCCCCGGGCGAGCGCCATTGTCATTGCGATTGCCGTATCGGCCACCTCTTCGGAGCCGTAGTCTGGGACGTTTGCCACGGGAATTCCCCGCTGGCGGCAGAACGGGCCGTCGACGTTGTCGACCCCAACACCCCCCCGAACGATCAGCTTGCACTTTTCGAGCCGCTCGAGCGTGCGTCGGGTAAGCGTCAATTCGTGGTAGAGAATGATCGCGTCGACCCGCTCGATCCGGCCGACCAGATCGTCTTCAGTCCGGGCGTCCAGCGCCTCGACCGTGGCGATATCGTCCAGAATCCGCCGCTCGGGTTCGAGGTCGTCTTTGATGAAGTCGGTAATGACAACGTCGAATTTGTCGCTCATGTCTGGCGTATTCTCCAGAAAGGTGTTTGCCAAAGCCTTCAAGATACGCGACAAGCGGCCGATTGCCAACAGGCAGAGCCGCGGTGCACGGCGTGACCCGCCCTGGGGACAGGGCGGCTCGGACGACAGGGCGACCCGTCGCGGTTGAGAAATCAGCACTTGACACCCGTTACCGCACAAGGTAACATTAAGGCATGGGAAAGATCCGGCGAGGCAACTTCGTATTCGTCTTCTGGCAAAGCGATCATTCTCCCAGGCATGTGCATGTTTATCGGGACGGCAAACTGGTCGTCAAATGGGATCTGGAGAACAACAAGCCGATCAAAGGCGCCGCAACTCGACAAATCCTCAAGTATCTCAATGAGTTACGAGACGAGGGTAGGCTGTGAAGATCACCAAGGTAGTACCGAACAACAGGAAGCGAGCCTTCGAGGTGCGTACTCGGGGGCGGAGCTATGTCTTTCCGTATGCAGTCGTCCGGCCCGCTCCGACAAGGGGGAATAGGGTCCTTGAGGCACGCGTGGATGAGGAGATGGGTAAAGAGGGCTTTGTGTATACGTTGGAATCGGGTAAGAATGGTGCAGTACACATCGACCATGTGCTGGAGTACAACAAGGATCCCAGCTATATGGCCGATATGCTACTTTACAAATTGACTCTGTGGGCTCAAGAAGCGACGAAGATCTCGCCCCTGAGCACGCGGGAATTGATCCGAAGACTCGGGACCTCGCCGGCTCAGTTCTACAGACTTCTCGACCAGACGAACTATCGGAAGTCCATGCGACAACTCCTTGCCCTCTTGCACGTACTAGACTGCGAAGTCGATGTTGTACTGAAACCCGACAAGAGCAGGTCTAGTGGCCACAAGCGATTGGACCACGAGCGAGTGAGGGGTTTGTAAGGAAGATACACCCCGGTCCTGTTTTCGAGCCAAGGAACCAGTTGTGTCGAAATTGAAGTGGGTGGTGTTACTGGGCGTCGTGGCGGTTGGCGGCTGGTACTACTCGACGCACTACGAGGTTGAAGGGCTGCCGGACCGAATATTCAAACCCCGCGACTCGCAGTCGGACGGTACCCCCGGAAACGGTGCCCCCGGAAACGGATATTCGTCGCAAGGTCAGCCGCCGGTTAAACGCAAGCTGGACACAATCCGTATCGCTTCGTTCAACCTGGGAATGCTCGATCGGAGCAAACTCGGCCGGCGGCACGTTGCCCGGTATCTGGCCGAGATAATCCGCCGCTTCGACGTACTGGCCGTCCAGGATATCCGTGCCGACAACAAGGGAATCCTGCTCGATTTAATCGAACGGGTTAATTCAGAATCGCGGCACTACGATTTTGCGACTTCTCCCGGCGTGGGTCGCGACGACATCGATCAATACAGTGCGCTGCTGTTCGATCGGGCGAGCGTCGAGATCGATCGCCGCACGGCCGCTTTGGTGAACGATCCGGCCGGCCGCTTTCGTCGCAGGCCACTGGTGGCGGCATTTCGTGTTCGAGGACCGGCGGCCGCGGAAGCGTTCACCTTCACGCTGATCAACGTTCACATCGATCCGAGCCAGGCAGCCGGCGAGTTGGAGTTGCTCGACGACGTCTTTCGCACGGTCCGAGACGACGGCCGGGGCGAAGACGATATCATAATGCTGGGTGATTTCGAGACCGACGATCATTACCTCGCTCGACTTGGAAAAGGTCTTGGCATCAGTCGCTCGATATCGGGAGTTCCCAGCACCACGCGGGGAGGTCGGCTTTCGGACAACATCTTGTTCGACCGTCGCGCGACGGTCCAGTTCACCGGTCGCTCGGGTGCATTGGACCTGATGCGTGAATTCGACCTGAGCATGCAGGAGGCCCTGGAAGTTTCGGACCACCTGCCGGTCTGGGCAGAATTCAGCGTCTACGAAGGAGGTCAGGCCGGTCACGTGGCGACCGGGGCGAACGACTCCGCCCGGTGAGAGCCGAAAAAGGGACCAGGTTTAATTTATGCGAAGCACCCTCCGGGCCGTTCCGGCAAATTAAACCTGGTCCCTTTTTCGCCCCAAGCCTACCACCCAAAAGTACCCCGAATCCCCCCCGATAGTATGCCTGCTGTCGAATTTTCTTGGGGGGGTATCTGGAAAAACGGTTCCGGACGGTTACAATAAAAGGCAGTAGGCCCTTGAACCATCTCTTCTGAAGGGGGCATTGCCATGAGTGTCTGGGACAACGATTTCTTCAGCGATAGCGCTATCTTCGATCCTTTGCGTATCCAGCGCAGCGTGCCGATCGAGGATGAAGAAGCAGTCTGGGTCGAAACGCTTTGCCAGGACGCCACGCCGGGGCCCGTATTGATAGACGACGACGCCGAAGGGGAGGGTGTAGTGGTCGCCACCTTGCCCGACGGTCGGCACCTTGTCAGCCTTGCAATGGATGCCCCCGCGGGCAGCCGGCGGACCGCCGAGGCAAACGCGCAATTGATCTGCCGCGCACGCTACCTCCTTTTGCGATTTTTGCGAGATCGGCTCAACTGGCAGCGCGAGCGCGAGGTATTGCTCGACAGAATCAAAACGCTCGAAGCCGCGATGGACATATCCGATCGGGAACCCGATCAACTCCAGCAGCAGGACGAGCAAAGGCTGCCCTCGCAAGCCCGATAGTGTCAAATTCTGGGCGAGTCCGAGAATTCCACTTGAAATTGGGCCAGGGGATCGGTTATGTTGTGAGTCGTTTGAGAGGTATTGGCGGAGCCTGACCAACAAAGGTATCCAAAAAGCCCGTTGCCGGACACAGTTCCGGCCGCGGGTTTTTTTTGTTCTTGTACCGCTATCGCCGGAGACAGCGATGATCGCACCGTCCATGGTCAAACAGGTTCGAGACCTATTGGCCGAGCGGAAGTGGAGCCAGCGCAAGATCGCCAAGATGATGGGAGTCAGCCGGGGGACGGTGGGCGCGATTGCTTCCGGCAAGCGGACCGACCATGACCGTTTGCCCCGGGTCAAACCAGACGAACCCGACAGACCGACCGGTCCCCCTGAGCGATGTCCCGGCTGCGGCGGCATCGTCTACATGCCTTGCCGTTTGTGCCGCGTGCGAGAACTTCTGAAAAAGGCGTCGAAGACCCCGTGGCGCGGCCGGGCCGAAAAAGGGACCAGGTTTAATTTGCCGGAACGGCCCGGAGGGTGCTTCGCACAAATTAAACCTGGTCCTTTTTTCGGCTCCGAAGACCCGTTGCAGTTGGACCTCCGCGAGGAACACCGCGTGCGATACGAACAGGTACGCGCCAGACGAATGCAAGAGCAGCCCGTACGATGAACCATCCCCAACATGCCAAGTTGGCCGACTATCAGAACGTCCGCGGCGAAATTGCCGATGGCGACGTTTTGCTATTCCGGCCCTTGCGGCCCGGCATTCTCGGCCGGCTGATTACCCGAATCGGGCGCGGGCCGTATAGCCATGCGGAATTGGCCGTTTGGTGCCACGGCCGGCTCCTGTCGTGCGGTGCCCTGCGGTGGCATGGCGTGCGTGCCGCCACGTTGTCCGGCCTTGTCGAGGATCACGATTGTCAATGGGACGTCTTTCGCGTCGTGCCTCGACGGGACGGCGACTACGACCGGGGACTCGCCGTGGACTACATGCTCGGCATCCTCGGGCAGGGCTACGGCTGGTACGACCTGCTGCGAACGGCCGCCGCGAGGATGTGTCTTGCACGACTCTTGATCCCGCCGGACATTGACGACCGGCGGGCCAGCACGCACCCATCGTTTTGCCGCCAGGCCGTGTCGCGATCGCTCAATGCCGGCGGGATCGACCCGGTTCACTTCCGTGCCCATCGCGCGACCGGCCCGAACGATTTAGCCCGATCCACGTGTCTGAAGTATCTGTTTACGCTTACCTGATTGTAAAGCCGCGACCAGTGGTCGCGGAACTGATTGCAAAACCGCGACCACTGGTCGCGGCTTTACAAAAAAGGAACCATCAACATGAAACGATTCGTGCTACTGATTGCAACCTGGACGTGCTTGGCCTCGCCCGCGTTGACACAATGCGTCAACGGCGTGTGCCGGATGCCACGATCCCAAACCCAATGGCAAGCGGCGAAGCCGGCCGTGCCGGCTGCTCACCACCAGGCCGTGTGCCGGGTCTATGCCGACGGCGGCGGCGGTCGCCGCTCGATTGGTTCGGGTGTGCTGATCCGCTATCTCGGGCGATTTATCGTGCTGACTGCCCGCCACGTTATTCGAGATCGTCGTGGTGCGATCCTTGTGCGATTCGGCAAGCGGCAGTGGCATCAAGCCAGGGTTGTTTGCGAGGACGCCACGTGGGACGTGGCGGCACTCGAAGTGTCCGAACCAAACGGAATCAGACCGGCGGAATTGGCATGGGGAGCGGCGGCCACACCGCAACCAGGCGCCACTTTGGAGAGTTGCGGTTTTGGACGCGATGATACGCTACGACCGAACCGCGGCCGACTCTTGCGATTCATGCGGCCGCGTAACGCAACGTCCGGCGATTGGCTGGAAATGTCCGGCCGGTCGCGAGACGGCGACTCCGGTGGGCCGATCTTCGACTCCACCGGCCACGTGGTCGGCATTCTCTGGGGTACCGACGGCGCGTCCACGCTGGGTACGCAGGGTGGCCGCGTTCACGCGATCCTTGGCCGCTCGATTAAACAACTTGCCGGCAGGCCGTTTCCGTTTGGCGGCCGGCTTGTTCCCGTGCGGCCGATCATCCGGCCGGTCCAGCCGCGCACTCCCAGCCAGCCGCAAGTGATCGTCCAAAGCGACCCGGCGGTTGGCGAGGCGTTGCAATCGATCGGCGGCAATGTCGCTCGAATCGCCGAAAACACCGACCCGGGTCGTGTCGACAACACCGAGCCGGGTCGTGTCGACCCGGTTAACGCGGCCGGCCGCATGTCGCCGTTGTTGGCCGGCCTGGTCGTGTTGGGTTCGGCCGTTCTCGGTTTCGTGATCTTTTTTGGAGGAAAGGGATAAGCATGTTTCACGACATCCCGCTGATTTGGCAATGCGTAATTCTCGGCGGCTGCACTCTGGCTGTCGTGCTCGTCGGCCTGTGGCTTTACAACCGCCGCGAGACCCGCCGCAAGCACGCCATCGAGCTATCGCGCCTGATGGTCCGCTGGGGCCTCGACTGGTTGGCCGAAGTGTATGAGATGTACGCCGTCGGCGACTATTCCGGCCTGGCTCACAAGATCAAGGAGATCATCCAGGCCGTCCGCAGCGACGAGGCGATGGTCCGCGTGCTCTGGGAGGCCACGCTCAAGGTCGTCGCCTACTGCGTGGCCAACGAGCCGGACAAGACGGCACAACTGCAAAAGATTCTCGGCACGGGCAAGGACACATGAGCACCAGCCAGTGGAGTATCGTGATTGGCGTGGTCATGTCCGGGCTGTTGGCGCTTGGGCCGTGGGATGTTCATGGTTCACGCCAAGCTGGCCGTGCTGGCCAACCAGGTGGCCACGCTATGCAAGAAAATGGACGACGCGGCCGAGGCCAATCAGAAACTCTGGACCCTGTACGCCCGGCACGAAGCCAAACTGGAAACCCAAGACGTGCAACTCGCACACATCGGCGAGCGATTGAGGGATATTTAGATGCGATCCCTCAGCCCCCGGCTCTGCCGGGGGATTGGCGACGCCCGAAACCCATGTTCGACCTGAATTCCACCCGTCCCCCGGCAGAGCCGGGGGCTGAGGGCATGAAACAACAAGAGACCAAATCGCAATGAAAATACGTGATCGAATCAAAGAACTACGCCGAGTGAGGGCCGACCAGTTGCGGCCGCATCCGAAGAACTGGCGGACACATCCCGACGCGCAACGCGACGCGCTGAAGGGCGTGCTGGCCGAAATCGGATATGCCGACGCGCTGATTGCCCGCGAACTGCCCGACGGATCGCTCGAACTGATCGACGGACATCTTAGGGCGGAGACGACGCCGGACATGGAACTGCCCGTGCTGGTGCTCGACGTGAACGAAGACGAGGCCGCAAAGCTGCTGGCACTGTTGGACCCACTGGCCGGGCTGGCCGGCACCGACCGCGACGTGCTGACCGATTTGCTGGCCGAGGTGGAAACCGAAAGCGAGGCGGGCCGGACCGTGCTGGACCAAATGCTGGCCGAGCCGGCACTGCCGCCGGACGCCGAGACCGATCCGATCGAGCCGCCGGAAGTCGAAGTGCCCGAGGCCTTCCAGGTAGTTATCGAATGCCGGGATGAAGACCAGCAGAAGGAACTCTTCGACCGCTTCACCGCCGAAGGCCTCAAGTGCCGGCTGTTGACGCTCTGAGCGAAGTCGGAAAGCTGATAGCTGATAGCTGATAGCTGATAGCTGATAGCTGACAACCAAGGAGACGACTCGATGCCCAATGTCGACGTAACCGTCAGTTGCCCGGTGTTCGATTCCTTTCGGGTTCAGCAGGTGGCCGGTATGTTCGACGTGCCGATTGGCGAGCGGGCTTCCGAGCGGTTCCGCGTCGAGCTTCCCGCACTGGACGACGACTGGACGATCGGGCTCATCGTGGGGCCGTCGGGCAGCGGAAAGAGCACCGTCGCCCGGAAGGTTTTTGGCGACCGGCTCTACCGTCACCGCGAGTGGCCTCGCGACCGGGCGGTGGTCGATTGCCTTGGCGACCGGCCGATAAAGGAAATCACCGGACTGTTCACGGCCGTCGGGTTCAGTTCCCCGCCAAGCTGGATCAAGCCGTACCACGTGCTCTCCGGCGGCGAGCAGTTCCGCTGCGACCTGGTTCGCGCACTACTGGAAGGAGCAGGGCAAGTAGTGGCGTTCGACGAGTTCACCAGCGTGGTCGACCGGAACGTGGCGAAAATCGGCTCGGCGGCGATTGCCAAGGCGATTCGCCTCCGACGGATCGATTGCCGGTTCGTGGCCGTCACCTGTCATTACGACGTGACCGAGTGGCTCCAGCCGGACTGGGTCCTCGACATGGCAACCGCGACCTTCACCCGGAGGTGTCTTCAACGACCGCCGATCGAGCTTGAGATTTTTCGTTGCCGGCGTCGTGCGTGGCGGATGTTTGCGCGCTATCACTATTTGAGCGGCTCGCTGAGCACGGCCGCGCGGTGCTACATCGCGCTTTGGAAAGGAACTCCCGTGGCGTTCTGCGCCGTCCTGTCCCTGATCGGCCGCAAGAACCGCTGGCGCTTCAGCCGGATCGTCACGCTTCCCGACTTCCAAGGCGTGGGCATCGGTTTGGGAGTAACTGAAACGGTAGCCGAGTTGTACCGCCGCCGGGGCCAGCGGATAAACGTCACGGCCGCTCATCCGGCGTTGATTGCCCATTGCCGCCGTTCGCCGCGTTGGCGGGCGGTGAACGTCCGCAAGACGGGGTCCAGCAGAAGCAAGGGGTTCATCAAGAACTACCGCAACTCGGCCGGCCGAGCCGTGGTCTCGTTCGAGTATATGGGGGCCACGTAGGGTGGGTCGAGCAACGCGAGACCCACGCGAGAACGTGAATCGTGGGTCTCGCTCCGCTCGACCCACCCTACAAGAGTGAGAGAGAAACCACTTCATGGCGAAACGCGGCAGAAAGTCGGTTCTGGCCGGATACAAGCGCCGGGAGATCTTGGCGATCCTCGGGGTGGGGTGCAGTCGGCGGGTGGCGGCCAAGTACGTCGGTTGCTCGGTCTCCACCATTCAGAACACGGCCGACCGCGATCCGAACTTCGCCCAGAAACTACGCCGCACGGAGAATGCCTCCGAAATCGGCTACATGGAAAATATCCGAAACGCCGGCCGGAACGAACGATACTGGCGGGCGGCCGCCTGGGCGCTGGAACGGCTCAACCCGGAAAAATACGGCAAGCGGGGACCCGACGTAATCACCGTGGATCAGATCAGGGACCTGATGGCTCAGTTCGCCGAAATCATCGTTGAAGAAGTCCCGGTCGCCAAGTACCGAAAGAACATCCTCCGGCGCATCGACGCAATTTCTGACGCCCTGAAGGATGCGTCCAACAAAAGGGGCCGACGACGATGAAAGGTAAACTCAACCTCGCCGATTGCGGCCTTTCTCCCGAACGAGTGGGCGATCTTGCGGACATCCTTTACCACGAAATCGCCGTCCGGCACGGCTTGGCCCGACGCTGCCAGGCATCGCGCAACGGCGATATGAACTTGCTGGAGTGGGGCGGCCGCTATCTACGCAATCACTTCTCACTGGCCCCATCCAACATGCACCAGTGGCTCGGCCAACAGCTCGACGGCTTGCACAACGCCCGGGGAACGAAACTCAACGTGCTCGGACCGCGCGGCGGGGCCAAGTCGACAATCGGCACTCTCGCCTATCCGTTGCGAGCAGCCGTCACGCGCGGCGAGCCGTACATCTGGATCGTCTCCGATACAAAACACCAGGCATGCGCCCACCTGGAAAACATCAAGGCCGAACTGACCGACAATCCGCGGCTGGCCGCCGACTATCCCGGCGCCGTCGGGCAAGGACCAGTCTGGCGCGCCGGGTCGATCGTCTTGCGCAACGGCGTGGCCATCGAAGCGTTCGGGACGGGCCAGCGTATCCGCGGCCGGCGACACAGGGCCGATCGGCCCACGCTCATCATCTGCGACGACCTGCAAAACGACGGACACATCCAGTCGGTCTTGCAGCGGGACCACTCGCGGGTTTGGCTGCACGGCACGCTGTTGAAGGCCGGAACGCCACGCACCAACGTGGTCAACCTGGCTACCGCCTTGCATCGCGAAGCCCTGGCCGTGGAACTCTCGGAAACGGCCGGCTGGACATCGCGCATCTTCAAGGCCATCGTGCGCTGGCCGGAAAACACTTCGCTTTGGCAGCAGTGGGAGGCTGTCTACACCGATCTCGAGAACCCCCGCTACAAACAGGCCGCCGAAGACTTCTACCGGCAGAACCGCCGCGAAATGGACGCCGGTGCGGCCGTGCTGTGGCCACAACGGGAAGACCTCTACACGCTGATGTGCATGAGGGTCGAGAGCGGTCGGACCGCCTTCGAGCGGGAAAAGCAAAACTCGCCGGTCAACCCCGACCTGTGCGAGTGGCCCGAGTCGTACTTCGACGAAACCATCTGGTTCGAGACCTGGCCAAGACACCTGCGTGTCAAGACACTGGCGCTGGATCCGAGCAAAGGCAGCGACGCCCGACGGGGCGACTACTCGGCCTTCGTGGCCTTGGGGGTCGACCGGCGTGGAATCCTGTACGTTGAAGCCGACCTGGCACGCCGTCCAACTCCGCAGATCGTGGCCGACGGCGTGGAACTCTACCGGCAGTTCCAGCCCGACGCCTTCGGCATCGAAAGCAACCAGTTCCAAGAACTGCTCGGCGGCGAGTGCGAAGCCGAATTCACGCGGCAGGGAATGCTGGCCGTGCGGCCGTGGACGCTCGACAACCGGGTGAACAAGCTGGTGAGAATCCGCCGGCTGGGACCGTACCTGTCCGGCAAGCGATTGAGATTCAAAAGCAATTCGCCGTCCACGCGGCTGCTGGTCGAACAGCTCAAGGAGTTTCCAATCGGCGATCACGACGACGGCCCCGACGCCGCCGAAATGGCCATCCGACTGGCCGCCGAACGGCTCAACTCCGCTACCGTAAACGACGGTCTGGGAGACCGATTGGCCGTCGGATAAATGGTCCCCTCTCCCTTTGGGAGAGGGTTAGGGTGAGGGTTTTCATGGCGACTCAAACTTCGTTCACAAAACCAAAACCGAAAAAGGAACCGAACAATGAAACAAGACAGCCAAACCGATGCTCCCGTGGCCCAACGCCTTCACAAGCGGCTTAGCGAAGCCTTCGCCGCGCTCTGGGACAACTTCGTCGATACGGCCGACGCCCTGTACGACACCGACGGCGCCCGATGGATGACGCTGGGTGCGGATTCCGGACATGCCTCGCCGGCCGGAGCCGCCTTCTCCAGCGAGCAGCAACTCGCCGAAATCCGCAATCAATGCCGTAACCTGGCCGTTACCAATGAATTCGCAATCAACGGGCACGAGAACCGTATCAGCTACGTCGTCGGAACCGGGCATACCTACCGGGCAACCGGGCGAACGGGCCACGAGGCCTCGGAAGACTTGATGCGCGAAGTACAGGCGGTCCTCGACGAGTTCATCCGTGCCAACAAATGGCACAAGCGACAACAGGAAATCGTCCGCCGACGCGACCGCGACGGCGAGGTCTTCATCCGCCTGTTCCCAAACGGCGATGGAACCACCCGCATCCGCTTCGTCGAGCCCGACCAGGTCGCCACGCCGACGGAAATTGCCGACGATCCGGCGGCCGGCTTCGGAATCCGAACCGATCCGCACGACGTGGAGACCGTGCTGGGCTACTACGTCGACGGACAGATGATCGACGCCGCCGAAATCCAACACCGCAAGGCCAACGTCGACGGGAACGTCAAACGCGGCTTGCCCCTGTTCTATCCCGTGCGAAAGAACCTCCGCCGCGCGGAAAAGCTGCTGCGAAACATGAGCGTGGTCGCCGAAATCCAATCGGCCATCGCACTTATCAGAAAGCACCACGCCGGCACCAAGGGAAGCGTACAGCAATTCGTATCCGATCAGGCCGACGCCAGCGTGACCAGCCAAACGACCGGCCGCACAAGCCACTTCCGCCGCTACGGGCCGGGCACCATTCTCGACGCCTTCGCCGGCACCGACTACGAATTCCCGGCCACCGCTATCGACGCCAGCCGATATGTGATCGTGTTGCAGGCCGAGTTACGGGCAATCGCCGCCCGGCTGGTGATGCCCGAGTTCATGCTCACCAGCGACGCCTCGAACGCCAACTACTCCTCGACCATGGTGGCCGCGGGCCCGGCCGTGAGAATGTTCCAGCGCCTGCAGCACGACATGATCGAAGACGACCTGGAACTGCTGAACCGCGTGATCGCCGCCGCCGTCGAAGCAGGCCGCCTGCCGCCGGAAGTCCTCGCCTCGGTCGAAATCCAAGGCACCCCGCCAACACTGGCCGTCCGCGACCGCTTCAAAGAAACCAAGGCCGACGAAATCCTCGTCCGCGCCGGCGCAATGTCCACCCAAACCATGGCCACCCGCAACGGACTCGACGCAAACAAGGAACAACAACTGATCGGTCAGTTGGCGGGGAATGCGGCTGATGCGGCTGATCCACAAAACGAAAAATGAGGGTGCAAGTCGGGGTTTGCGGACTTCAGCGGTGTCGGCGGACGCCGTCGGCTTGGTTCTCGCGGCGGGTCCAGAACCTTTCCATGTGGGAGTGGTTCGGCGAACTTACGCCCGTTTACGGGCGTGTCCGCCGAAGGCGGTATTAGGCCCGTCCTTTAGGACGGGTAAACGAAGCCGACGATTTCTATCCCCTGTTCT
>JAUWJC010000344.1 GCA_030607895.1 Pirellulales bacterium | reverse complement strand
GGGTGTATGCGGCCCTAAAAGGGTACCTGTTTTAATTGCCCCAACCCCCCCAACTGCCCCAAAATAAAACGTGGGCCGTTTTGGGGCCCGCGAATCGAGTTTTACCGGGATATTTGGCGAGGGGCTCTCTCCGCTGGGCCAGTCGAGCCAGAGTGTGCCGCCGCCGGCCCGACGGTCGCCCGGCGCCCCGAAATTGATCCCCACCCGGCGGAGCGGTTGGCCTTCCCAGTGGAACGAGTTGAACGTCCAGACTTCTACCCGCGGATCGTGGATCATGGCCAAGGAAGTCTGGTTCTGGTAGTTGCAAGTACAAGTTCGGGTGTACTCGGGCGCGTTTAGCAAACCGCCGGCGGCGATCAGGTTCGAAGTACACCCCGACTTGAACCCACCCAGGTTGCCCGTGCCGCCGTCACTGGCCAAATCGTAGAACCCGGCGGCCGCCGAGCGGAAGAGGATCAGGTTGCGCGAGGCGGTGGCCGTGTTGCAGCCGTAGTTTCGGGTGAACTTCCACTTGATGGGCAGGCCGGTAAGCGGATGTTTTCGGAGCTTGGCTCTGCCTGTCAGAAGCGAGAAGGCGGGCCCCTGCGTGATGATCGTGTCGCCGTGCAACATGCACGGACCGCTGTGCCTAAGCGTAAGGTCCTTCCAAATCACCTTTCCGGTGGCACCCCGATAGGCGACCATGCCGGTGTTCGCTTCATCTCGGGCCCGGTCCCGGGCGGCGCTGCCGGCTTGCAGGAGGATGTCGTGTTTGGTGGAGTAATTGAGGAACGTGCCGAAAATGTCGTCCGTGGTGCTCCAGATTTCCTTTCCACTTTGCAGGTCCAAGGCCGATAGCCGTGGCGTGTACCCATCGAGTGTCTTGCCACGCCGCTTCAGGGTCTTTTGTTTCTCGGCCGAAAGTCCGTCGATCGAGAACAGCTTGCCGGCGCCGATGGCGATGTTGTTGTGTCGGAAGCCGTATCGGGCCTCCCGCTCCCAAAGTTTCTCGCCGCCGTGACGGTTGAAGACGACCAGTCTTCGGCTGGCCGAAGCGTAGGGCACGGCGGTCAATCCTTTGTCGCCAACGGCAAGCGGCGTGGAGGTGGCCACCAACCGCTCGCCAGCGACGGCGATGAAACCCCAAGCCGAAAAAGGGACCAGGTTTAATTTGCGCGAAGCTGGGCCGTTGGGGTAAATTAAGCCTGGTCCCTTTTTCGGCCCCAGCTTGAACTGTTTTTTTGTCCGGCCGGTTGCCGCGTCCAATTCGAGAATGGTACTGCCGTGGACGACGTATATGCAATCGGCCAGCGAGACGTAATTGCCGCCGATTTCGCCGGCGCCCGGCTGATGGGCCGTGATGTCGTGGAACTTACCCAAGTCGGGAAGGTCCTTCTGCCAGAGCAGCCGGCCGGTGTAAATGTCGATCGCGCGGAGCATGTTTCGGCCCTCGATGAGCAGCCGGCCGCCGGCCACCTGCGGCGACGGGCCGTGGCCGTGGCGGGGTAGCACCTCGTCGCTCGGCGGCCCGCCAAACCACAACAACCCCAGCGGCGGCTTGACCAACGTATCCTCGGAGACCACGCTGTTTGCCGCGTCGCCGTAGTTGTGGGTCCAATCGGCCGAGCCGGGCAGGGCGCCGTCGCGGACCAAGAGCGACCAGTTCCCGCCCGCCGATTTCACCTTGGCGCCGGCCAACTTGGCTTCGTCGACCAGGCGGCGGAGCCTGTCGGTTTCCACTTTCAGGCAGGCCACGCCGCCGTAAGGGCGAAGTGCCGCGAACAGACCTTTCACAAACGGCACGCCCCGATCGATGCCGGCCGCCTTCAGGTCTTCCGACACAATCAGGCTGGCCAGGTAGGGCGGCAAGGCGAATCCGGGCGGATCGCCCACGTGCGCCGAGACCCGAGTGCCGTACAGCCCGGCGTCGTCCATTCGGCGGCGGAAGGTACTGACTTTTTCTGCGTCTGGGTCGATTGCAATCAGGTGCAGCTTCGAGCCGTCGAGCAGTGCTTCGGCCAACCGGCCGCTGCCCAGGCCGAGCATGAGACAATAGCCCTCATTCACGTGAGACGTCTTGAGGATTGCCTCGGCCTGATCTTGCCACGATTTCCAATCGTCCGGCAGGTTCGCCCGAACCGTGTTTTGGCCGTAGGTTTTCGGCGTGACCCGTTTCGCGCCGAAGCAATAGATACGCCCATCGATGGTGACAACGAAGAGTTTCTCATCGGCGGCCAGCATGGTCCACGGCTCGCCCTGGAAGGAACCTTGCCAGACGACTTGCGCTTGGCCCTTGTCGGGATCGACCCGAACGGCAGCCACGGCATCTTCGTCGCCGAAGATGAACCGGGAGCCGGCCTTGAGGAAGAGCTGTTTCAGTCCGTCGGGAAGCGGCACCTTCCAGAGCGGCGCGAGGCTCCGCCGCTTGACCGTCACCCGTTTGCCCTTGCGATCGGTGCCTTCGGACAATTTTTCTTTGATTTGCATGCGCTGGGCGATCAATTCACCGCTGGAGACATGGTAGACGGTTTCGTCATCGTGGATGGCCATCGGCATCGGGCAGATTGTCTCGCCGTCGGCAATTTGGCTCATGCTGATCCCGTCAAAAAACCACTTGCCGGCGGCGCTAACGTGGTGCGTGCGGCTGCCTCTCTTGGCCCAGTGAAAATGGAGTTGTCGGCCGGTCTTTCGATCGAAGCACGCCGGTTGAGTCCGGCCGCCCGGCGCAACCAACCCGTGTTCGGTGGCGGCAAGCTGGCCGCGTGGAATAAAACCGCTGAAGGCGGGGCTGTTGTGCGGCTGAATCAGCCAGTTCGCCCCGTCGCCGCTGCTGGTCCACGCGACCTTGCCCGTCTGGGCGTCGACCGCCTGAACGAATATCCCCATGAACGCCCAAATGCTGGCGGTGAAGTAAACGGTTCCATCGTACAGGACGGGCCCGGTTCGGACCGGCCAGGTGGAGATCAGTCGCTGGTTACCGAGCACTCGCCGATCGGACGGGCCGCCGCGGCATTTCCAGATGAGAGTACCCCGGCCGGCGTCGAGGCAATAGAGATGGCCGTCGTCGGAGCCGAAGTAGACTTTTCCACCATCGGCGATTGGGGCGAAGCGGACCGGGCCGTCGGCATGGAACCGCCACCGCTCGGCGCCCGTTTCGGTATCGTAGGCCGTCACGCTGTCGGCGACCATCGAAGGCACGAAAAGCTGCTTCCCGGCGGCTACCGGCGAGTAGGATACATCAAACCGGAGCGCTGGCTGACTAGGTGGCCAGGCCGGTCGCGGCTTGGGTAACACGCGCGTCCATTGCAAGTGGAGCTTCGCCGGCAGTTCGTCGGGCGATACGGCCCCGCCACCCGCATCGTAGCGCCACTGCGGCCAATCGCCCGCCGTGACGTGACTTGTGGGCCACGCAAGAAGACAAAACACTGCCACAACAGACGCAAACATCTCGACCGTGAATGGGGCCTTTTGCATGTTCCAATTTCTCCCGATGATGAGATTGGCCGCTTGCGGCTTCGCCCCGTAACGCGGGCATGTTGCGCAGCCGCCAGCGGCAGGAGTCGGTTATTCCCTCAGCACGTGGATATCTTCGACCGCAATAACCGATTGCACGCGGCTGCCGATTGCGACGTTCAGGCCACTATATTCTTTCTTCGCGAGCATGACCAGCAACTCGATATCCGGCCCGCAGGCAACCGCCAGACGAACCAGCGGGCCGAGATCGGCCACGTGCCGCAACGAACCTTCCAGAACGGTGGCGTCGGGCGGCAAGTTGTCGTCCGTGGCGGCAAGCCGGATGTTTTCCGGCCGCACCATGACGGTTACGTTCCCCTCGACGGGTCCCGATTCGGGCTTTCGAGCAATCAGTTGCGTGCCGTCGGAACAGGTCAGGCGGAGCCGGTCGCCTTCGAGTTGTGCGCGGGCCGGAAACAGGTTGCCCGCCCCGACGAACCGGGCCACCAACGCGCTCTTGGGCCGCTCGAGGATTTCCCGCGGTGTGTCCACCTGCAAAATCCGGCCTTGGTACATGATGCCCACCCGGTCGGCCACCGCCAGCATCTCGGCGAAGTTGTGACAGACGTGGAAGGTGGTCGTTCGGGTGCCTTGTTGCAGTTCTTTCAACTGGCGGCAGAGGTAGTCTCGGGTTTGCTCGTCCAGTGCGCTGACCGGCTCGTCCAGCAGCAAGACTCGCGGGCGGATGGCCAGTGCCCGGGCCAGGGCGACGCGCTGCTTCTCGCCGCCGGAGAGTTTTCGAGGCAGCCGGTCGGCCAGGTGGGCAACGTCGAGCCGGTCAATCAACTGGTCCACTTGCTCATTAAGCGCGGCCGGCGACATACGGCGGTATTCCAGGCCGAAGCGGATGTTCTGCCGGACCGTTTTGTGTGGGAAGAGGGCGTAGTCTTGCGGCAGGTACCCGATCCCGCGATGCCGAGGCTCAAGCTGCGTAACGTCGGTGCCGTCGATCTCGATCCGCCCGGAGTTGATTCGGCACAGCCCGCAAATGCACTCGCTAAGCAACGTTTTCCCCGACCCGCTGGGCCCGAGGAGCACGAAGTACTTACCCGGCTCGACGCGGAGCGAAACGTCGTCCAGCGAGAAAGTACCGACGGAGAAGTTGAGTTTATCGATACGGATCATTGCCGGCCGAGCCCCACGATGCGTATTCCAACCAGTGCGGCGGCGGCCAGCACAAGCATCAGTATGGCTACGGCCAGCGCGACTTCGATTCGGCCGACGGACTGCTCCAAATAGATGGTGGTGGGTAGGACCTCAGTTCTCATTCGGACCGCGCCGACAAAGACCATCAAGGGGCCGAAGATACCGAACGCCCGAGTCCAGATGAGGATACCCCCGGCGATAATCCCGCGTCGGGCCATGGGCAGGGCGACCCGAAAAAAAGCTCCGGCCCGGCTGCACCCCAAGGTCATGGCCACGTGCTCGATGCGCGGGTCGATGCCGTCGAAAGTGAGTTTGATCGCCCGAATGCCGAACGACGCCGAGACGAGGAACTGGCAGAGAATGATGCCCTT
>JAUWJC010000569.1 GCA_030607895.1 Pirellulales bacterium | reverse complement strand
CGGCCGGGGCCGAAGGAGTCCAGCGCCTTGCCGTCGCGCAAGAAGATCGCCTCCTGATTCTCTTGGACGATCAATTGTGCGCCGATCTTGATGTCGGTCGATCCCTCCGGCGGAATCCGTTGTACCAAAGATTGGTTTGCGTCGTCAAAATACTGGATGACTTCCATACGGATGGCCATGAGAAACTCCTGGTTAAGTATTTCGGATGATTAGCGGGTAATTGCGAAACCGCAAGCGATCCCCCCCGCGACCGCAGTCGCGGGGCGTTTTTCACTACCCACTACCCACTACCCACTAACCACTACCCACTACCCACTGACCACTACCCACTGACCACTACCCACTAATGCCCCCTCTGCCGTCCATCTTCGCCTTTGGAATAACCCACCTGCCGATGCTTGGCTGGTTGGCGGCGGCGGCGGTGCCTGTTCTTATCCACCTGTGGAGCAGGCGTCGTTACAGGGAAATGTCCTGGGCGGCGATGGAGTACCTGTTGGCGGCCGTCCGGCGGAACCGCCGCCGGTTGCGGTTCGAGCACTGGCTGTTGCTGTTGATTCGCACTCTAGTCGTGGTCCTGATCGTATTGGCGGTGGCCGAGCCGTACACGGCCACGAGCGGGTTCAGCTTTGCACCGGGTGGCGACCGCACGCATCGGGTGCTGGTAATCGACGGCTCGTTCTCGATGGCATACACGCCGACCGACCGGAGCCGTTTCGACCGGGCCAAGGAACTGGCCGGGCGGATCGTCGAAGAAAGCCCACAGGGCGACGGCTTCTCGCTGGTTCTGATGAGCGCTCCGCCCGTGATCGTGGTAAGTCAGCCGGCCCTGGAGCCGGGCGAGTTCCTCCAGGAAATTCATAATCTGACTCTTGCCCATGCGACGGCCGATCTGCCGGCCACCTTGGCCAAGGTGGAAGAGATTCTCGTCGCTGCCCGGCGCGATCACCCAAGGCTGATCCGCGAAGAGGTTTACTTCCTCAGCGACTTGGGCCGCGTGGGCTGGCTGCCGGATTTCTCCAATGCCCGGGCGGAACGGGAGTTCCACGATCGGGCCGAGCGGCTGGCCGAATCGGCCGCCCTGGTGGTCATCGACCTGGGACAGGCCGGTGCCGAGAACGTGGCGGTAACCTCGGTGCGGACCGCCGCATCCTACGCCCCGCTCGGCCGGAGCGTGACCGTCCAGGCCGAACTGAAAAACTTCGGCCGACAGAACCGCGATCGGCAGACGGTGGAACTGCTGGTTGACGGGCGGCGCGTGGACAGCCGGCAAGTCGACCTGCCGGCCGGCCGGCCGGCGTCGGCGAGCTTTTCGTACCGCTTTGAAGCGCCGGGCGACCACGCCCTGGAAGTTCGCGCCGAGGGCGACCACCTGACCATCGACAACCGGCGCTGGCTGGCCCTGCCGGTAAAACAGTCGATCCGGGTGTTGTTGGTCAACGGGCGTCCATCGGGCGAGCGGTTCGAGGGCGCGACCGGCTACCTCGAATTCGCCTTGGCCACGCAAGCCGACGACACGGCCGCCGCGCGGGTCCGGCCCGAGGTGGTTCCCGAAAGCAGCCTGCTGGAACTGGACCTTGCACGGTACGATTGCCTGTTCCTCTGCGACGTGGCCCAATTCACTTCCAACGAAGCCCGGGTGCTAAAGGCTTATCTCGATAGCGGCGGCAGCCTGGTTGTGTTTTTGGGTGATCGGGTGTTGGCCGACCGTTACAATCGCGAGTTGGGCGGCGGCCGGGCGGGGGCAGTCCGCCTGCTGCCGGCACGGCTGGGACCGATTGTCGATCAGACGGGCAAACCCGAAGCCACGGACCGGCTCGATCCACTCGACTACCGGCACCCCATTGTCGAGGCGTTTCGGGGTAGCGAGAAGGCCGGCCTGCTGACCACGCCCGTCTTCAAATACTTCAAGCTCAAACTGCCCGACAAATCGAAGGCCAAGGTTGCATTGGCTTCCGGCTCGGGCGATCCGCTGATTGTCGAGGAGCCGATTGGCCGGGGGCGCGTCGTGCTGGTGGCCACTTCGGCCGACGCCACCTGGACCCCCATGCCCATGTGGCCCAGCTACGTGCCGATCGTGCAGGAGATTCTGGCCTACGCGGTGGGCCGCCAGATTCAACAACGCAACGTGCCGGTCGGCCGGCCTCTGGGTGGGTGGCTTTCCGGCTCGGCGGCCGACGTGCGGCTTGTAATGCAAACACCCGACGGCCGGAGCGAGCAGCTTCGCCTGCGCGGAGAAGGCGACTACAGCGGCTGGAGTTACTCGGACACGACGGCCAGCGGCATTTACACGGCCCGGTTCGGCCCGCCCCTTGCATGCAACGAGTTGTTCGCCGTAAACGTCGACACGATCGAAAGCGACCTGACCAAACTCACCGAAGAACAACTACGCGAGGACGTTTTGCCCGGCATCCCCTTTCTACACCAAACCACTTGGAAAAACCCCGACGAGGAACCGGCGGCACGGATCGGCCGCGGCGGCACGTTTTCGGTGTGGCTACTCTACGCGGTCCTGGCGCTGCTGCTTGCCGAGACATACCTCGCCCGACGGTTCGGACACCATGACACAAAGGCGGAAGGGGGAAGGCGGACAACTGATAACTGGACTTTTGCAATCTGGTCCCCTCTCCCTTTGGGAGAGGGTTAGGGTGAGGGCGATTGGCCGGAAAACGCTTTGCCTTGCTTGCGTGTCTCCACTAAACCCTCACCCCCTGCCCCTCTCCCAAAGGGAGAGGGGAGATCAGATCCGCAGTTTGCAAAAGT
>JAUWJC010000058.1 GCA_030607895.1 Pirellulales bacterium | reverse complement strand
GGGCGGTGGTTTGGTACATTTGTTCACCATGCCGTGCCGTGACGCGGCGTGCCGTCCTTTGCGTGAGATGTTTTGTTGGATTTTGGGGCGGCTAAAACGGCCAACAATTCGGGCGATTGTAACTCGTTGTGGCGTGGAAAGTTACGGCGGCGAATGAATCGAGAGAAGTCCTCTTGACAAGAGTTTCGGCAAGGTAAGATCGCCATGACCCGACGATGTAAATTGATGGTGGATAACAACTTGCAACCGCGGATGAGGGTCGATGGGAATTTATGGGCGGCTGGAGCATGCGTCCAACTGTCCAACAATTCACAAAACCCCGAGAAAACGGCACTTCGTGGCGGACGTACAAAGCCGAAAAAGCCGAAAAAGGGACCAGGTTTAATTTGTGCGAAGCACCCTTCGGGCCGCAGGCGGCAAATTAAACCTGGTCCCTTTTTCGACCGCGCAAACCCCGACTTGCATCTGCCGTCATGGACCTGAACGCAGCCCAACTCGAAGCTGTCAAAACGCTTTCCGGCCCGCTATTGGTGCTGGCCGGGGCGGGAACCGGCAAGACCCAGGTTGTGACGCACCGGATTGCCGAACTGATCCGGCACCGAACGCCACCCGGGCGTATCCTGGCGGTCACCTTCACCAACAAGGCGGCCAAGGAGATGCAGCAGCGGGCGGCAGCGCGGCTTGGCCGGCGGCTCAAGGAGAAGCCCGAAATCTCGACGTTCCACTCGCTCTCGGTCCGCATTCTCCGCCGCCATATTCGACAGTTGGGCTACCCCACCGCGTTTACCATTTACGATCGGGCCGATCAGCAGAGTGTCGCCCGGAGTGTGCTACGCGAAATCAAAGTGGCCGACGCGGTAATACGGCCAGCCGATTTGATAAATCAAATCGGCCGATGGAAGACGGCCTCGATCCGGCCGCGCCAGGCCGCAGCCATCGCCGAGACCGACAAGGAGCACCTCGCGGCGGTTGCCTATCGCCGCTACCAAAACGCCCTGAAGGCGGTCGGGGCCGTCGATTTCGACGACCTGCTTCTATGCACCGAAGAACTCTTCCGCCGCTTCCCCAAAATCCGCCGCCAGGAAGCCGGGCGGTTCGACCACCTCTTGATCGACGAATATCAGGACACCAACGGTAGCCAATACCGCATCGTCAAGGCGTTGGCGGCCGGGCATCGCAACCTTTGCGTGGTGGGCGACGACGACCAATCGATCTACGGTTGGCGAGGCGCCGAGGTGACGCATATCCTGGGGTTCAAGAAAGACTGGCCCGACGCCAAAATCATCCGCCTCGAAGTCAACTACCGCTCGACCAGAGAAATCATCGCCTGGGCCAACCGCCTGATCGCCTTCAACAAGCTTCGCCACGTGAAGGTGCTTCGGACAACGGTCCGCGGAGAAAAACCCCGAATCTTACAGCTTCAAGACGAAACTACTGAGGCGGAGACCGTGGTTGGCGAAATCTCGGCCCGAATCCGCACGAAACGACGCCGACCACGCGATTTCGCCATACTCTGCCGCACAAACGAACAGCCCAGAGCGTTCGAGATGGAACTGCGCCGGGCGAAGATACCCTACGTCCTCTTCGGCGGCATGTCGTTTTTCGATCGCAAGGAAGTCCGCGATGTGTTGGCCTACCTGAAGCTGCTGGCCAATCCACGCGACGAGGTCTCGCTGTTGCGGGTAATCAATACTCCACCCCGGGGTATCGGGCAGACCACCGTCGCCCGATTGACCCAGTTTGCGGTCGCCCAGGCCAGGCCCGTATGGGACATTCTGCCCGGCGCCGCTAAGCACGGCGGCATCGCGCCGGCCGCAACCGACGCCATCAAGCAATTCCAATCGCTCATCGCGGCGTATCGCAAGCGGGCCAAATCCGAACCGTTGGCCAGGCTTGTCGCCGAACTGATTCACCAGATCGGCTACCGCAACGAGCTTGCTCGACTCTACCCAAATCCCAACGACCAGGAGTCTCGTTGGGCCAGCGTCGAGGAACTTATCAACGCCGTTGGAAGCTACGCGGCGAGTGCCCAGCGGCCGACGTTATTGGGCTTCCTGCAAGAGGCCACTATCACCTCGCGAGACGACGACCGGCAGCGCGAGTCGCAGCTCGAGCATAACGCCGTTGCGCTTATGACGCTGCACAGCGCCAAGGGCCTGGAATTCCCTGAAGTATATCTGGTGGGAATGGAAGAAGGACTGTTACCCCACAAGCGATCGATTGCCGACGGCTCGGATGTAGACGAAGAGCGGCGGTTGTGCTACGTGGGCGTTACCCGGGCGCAGCGCCGGCTCACTCTGACACTTGCGTTGAGCCGCCGCAAATGGGGTAAACCCCGCCCCACGCAGCCCAGCCGCTTCCTCTACGAAATAACCGGCCAGGCCGACAACCCCAACTACAAGGCCGCCGGCAAGCCCAAGAAGTCGCGAAGCCGCAAGCGGATTGCCCGGCCGCCCGGGTAATCGTCGTCGGACGAAGAACGTCTCCCGACGACGACTGCCGCGCTGCGTGATATGGCACGGGCAACCCCCGAACCACCACTCTCGCCGGTCTTGCCATGCCACCATTATGCCGGCAAACGAAAGGCCTCAAGAGAACTCAGTATTGTGTCCCCGGAATTCCCGGAATTCTACGGAAACATGGCGGGCTGTCCGCCGGCAATCATTCAGGGGAAGGGGTCTGCTTCAAGTCCGTCACATGCAGGTAATCGGCGATGGGTCGGTTGACCTGGCGCAACTGATCGTGTGTGATGTTGATCTCCCGGGCCATGGCTTTCTCTTCGGGAGAAAGCTTCACGTCGCCGCTTTCGGAAAGCAAGACGATGCGGTCTTTGACGCCGGGCAATCGGCGGCGAACCCGCGCCGCCGTTCCCAGTCCGTATGCCACGTGACCCGATCCGCAGAGCACAACGGCCGTCCGATTCCGCCCCCGCTCGGACTTCAGAAATGAGCACAGCACGGACGCCATCATTTCGTCACGGGCGATCTGTGCCTCGACCATCGGGCGGAGGCGCTCGGGCGTGGCCGAGGCATGGACCATCATGTACAGATTCAGCAACTTCTCGTAGAGCGGATCGGCCAAATGCATGTCCGCCGGAAGTTCCTTTCTCGCTTGCTGGTCCATCTTATCAAGTCCGCCGCTGCGGGCGACTTGTCGAATCGTCTCGGCCCGAGCATTCAGGGCCAGAATCGGCCCACCGAACTTGCGGGCGGCTTCCAGGATTGGTCGGTATTGCCGGTAGTTTCGCCAGCGCCGCGACCACTGGGTCACTTCCGCCAATTGATCGAAGTTGATGTCCCCTCGGTTATACCGGTCGAGGGCCGACTGTTGGAAAGACTCCAACTGTTCCAAGCCAAGGACCAGCGGCAAGTCTCTTTGCCCCAAGTCGGTGAGGATCTGCGCCTGGATATCGTGGTGACGTTCCAGTCTATGGCACTCACCCAGATAGATGACACGGACGCCTGCCAGGTCCTTTAGCATATCTTCGTATGGCACCGGCTCGCCCCGATACACGTCAACCCAGAAATTCGGTCGCCCGTCGTCTTCTCCGGCGTCGGCGACACCTGGTGTTATGAGCAACAGAATGGGAAGCCAGCACTTGAAGCGGTAACTTCCACCTTTCATCATGGCAGAACCTCCTCGTTAAACAGATCAGCGTGAGGGCTTATTTTTCAGGTCGAAATCGAACCTGTTAGGGCCTTCGGAAGTCGTTTCGACCACCAGGGTCGACTGGTCGTTGTATCGCACCGGGATTAGGTTAGCCAGAATGTCGGCCGGCTCGCGTTTGCGGTTCCGGGAGTGGGCGGCGAAGACCTGGCGGAACAACTCGGCATCGTCCGGCCAGATCTCTACGCGCATCGTCCCGACGACCGGCCCGTGGTCGCGCTCGATCTTGTAACGTCCGTCCACGATGAGGCCGCCGGCCCTGGGACCGGCGGCGGGTCGCTGCGGCACGAAGCGGATCGAGCCTTTGGCCAAGGCCACCCCGTCCAGGGTAACGTTGCCTGCGACGGCCACCCGCTCGGGGCCGTCCGGACCGCCGCAACCCGCCACTGCCAGGCAGACAACGACCCAAGTCCACCACGCAGGCCGTGGGGCCGGCCGGCGGAATCGACGCCCGTCGCAACTCGCCGGCAATTGTGAATCGCAGAACATGGGTTCCCTTTCTAATAGTCGCCCGGAATCACCTCTCCTCCGGCACGCGTGGCCAGATCGTCCAGCAGGCCGGGGTCGATCATCTCGCTTATGAATCGAACCGAGCCGTCGACCAGGGCGAAGTTGACGCCGCCGGGATGCTCGCTGCGGAAGTCGAACCTCTGTACCTGCCCGGAGATGTACTCATCGGGATTGAAGGATCCGAACGTTGATCCCCAAGTCCATCCGCCCCCATGTCCCCCTATTGCCCACTGCGAGCGGCCCCATGCGTTATCCGGTCTGGGCGGCGAGCAGCCCATCTGCCAGGGCAGGTTTTTTATCCCGTAATCGAATTCCCCAAACATCAACGTGCTGCTGGTGCCGTCCCTGATGTGAGCAAAACTTAGCGGCCCTACATCTGGGCTGACAATCGCGCCGGTCTGCTTCCACTCTGGCCAGAGCGTATGCTTCGTTCCGATCGAGACCGCATAACTGCCCGGCGCGCCGAATTCGCCGCCACACTCAAAGTCGGGGACCTTTCGCCGCAAGATCATCGACGGGCAAAGGTAGATGGGAATCTGCGTGGTGGCCACACCCCGGTTCGCCTCGTCGAATATGCTCTTAGTGGGGTCGTATTGAACGAGGACATTGGCTTGCTCAAGAAACGGTAGCAGGATGGCAAACGTGCTGGTCCAGCAAAGACCATCATGGTCTTCACGGGCGGGCGGCAGACATCTATATGTGTTCTCATACAAATGCGCGGCCAGCGCGATCTGCTTGAGGTTGTTCGAACATTGCATTCGTCTTGCCGCCTCACGGGCCGATTGCACCGCGGGCAGAAGCAGCGAGATCAAAATGCCGATGATCGCTATCACCACCAGTAGCTCCACGAGTGTAAAACCGTGTTGATACAATTTGCTTGAACGAATCATCATCTTAGTCCGTTGGTTATGGTTGCGAAGCCGCAAGCGGCTAACTGCTTGGGCCGACTTTCTTGGGCTTTGGAACATCCACCTGGAAGACCAACGTGGCCGTGTGCGTCAATCCTTGGCACTTCTGCTTTTGTTGGGCCGGGGCCGGCGTTTTGGTTCTTACCCGCACGTACCAAATGCCCGGCTTGAATACGTCGAACGAGCCGCGCCCGTCGGAGAGCGGACGGGCCTTGATGTAGAAGTCGTCCGTGCCGGTCGAGTGGCCCGGGTAGCTGACATCCAGTGTCGCCGCTCCTTCGAGGAGTTTGCCATCGCGCAGCACGCGGAACCGAAAAGTATCTCCTGGCGCCAGCGCGGCCGGATGCGTCTCGGGGACGATTTCCAGCACGTGGCCGATCGGTTTCAGCGCCGTCTCGTCGCCCGGTCCCGCGTCCAAAAGCACCTTGCCGAACTGCGAGTAGTAAACCGAAAAGATGATCCGCTGTGCCTCGTCGGCCAGTTCGCTCATCGAGGCGAGCTTATGGTGGACCTTCTTGTCGTTGCGGCTGACGTACATGGTGTAGTAGCCGGGCTTCAACTCGAAGCCGGCGACGTACGACCCCGGTTTGTCAAGCTCCAGGATCGTGGGATGGTAGGACGTGCCGGGCTTGATGGTTTGCGGAAGCTGCCGGCCGTCGGGGGTGTACAGCACGATGCTCTTGATCTGCTCGTGCGAGATCGGGTCGTCGATGGGTAGATGATGTCCCCAGTTGAGAAACACCCTGGTCGCGCCCGGCTCTTCGAGCCGATAGTCCGTGCTCTGGATCCACGTGGTATGGGCCAAGGCGCCGGCCACGCCCAACCCCAGGCAGACACTCAGAACGGTGAACGTGCAGATTCTTTTACGTAACATTTAGCTTGCTCCTATTGAAATTGCGTATCAGACTCATGTCCATTAACCAAGCTAACAGTTGGCCAATGGCTTGTCGAGGTCAGGGCGGCGATTTGCGGGAAAACTTTCGAGAGTTATCCCAACTACCGCCCACTAACCCGGATTATTCATCGTGTGGCACGCCCGGAACGTAGTGATGGGCATGTTCCGTGTGTACCACGCCCTTCGCTACGCTCAGGGACGTGCCACCCATTACATAGTGCCACCCATTACGTAGTGCCGCTTGCGGCGTCTACGTAGCATCACCAAAACCCCTAAGCTACCCAAACCGAACAGAACGATACCGGCCGGCTCGGGGATCACCTCGCCGACGGAGCCGTGAAGCGCATAGGCGAAGCTCGCGCCGTCGCCTCTGAAAGCAGCCCCCTCGTCGCTGAAGAAGGTTAAAGTAGCAGACTTGCCCCCCAAGATGGTGCCCACCGGGGCGCTGAACTCAAGCAGCAAGGACAGCAGTTCATCCTTCTCGAGAACCGTCCCGGGAGTGAAGTCGAGCAGCGAGAAGAACCCCGCATCCGCACCCGTGATATCCGCCACAAGCAGCGTCAGGTTGGTTAGGTTCCCTAGATCGGGGTCCGACGTATCGTTGGTCAGGTCTAACAGAAGCTGCGTGCTCTCTCCCGGCATGACCTGCCCTAAGTCCAGCGTCGACCCCGCACCAGGGTTGCTGCCATACACGGGCCCGACCCCCTGGCCGTCAAGCGTGACAGTAGAATTGCCATCGTTGCTGGTGATGGTCACCGGCAGGCTGTCGGAGCCCCGCTCGCCCGGCGCGTAGGTGTACGGGCGATCATCACTCTCGGTCGCGTCCAGGATGAACGCCAAAGTGCTGCCGGGGCCGAAGTCGCCACTGGCGGCGGGAAATGTCCCCTCAAGCGTGCCGCCCCCGCTGTTGGTGGCGGTGAGCGCCTCATCGGCGCTGGTCCCCACCCGGACGTTTCCAAACGCCAGCGTTTCGCCGTCGGCCGGGGTCGTCGTCAGTTCGGGCCCCGGGGGGGGGCCTCCTCCGAGTGTGACTTCAAGATAAGGATGGTTCTCGGCAGCCTGGATAGAATTCCAATACCACACGTAATCATCTGGAGCAGGGCCGGTGTCATCCTGAAACTCAATGCCGTTATTGGCATAGGTCCCATCCAACCAGTCCTTGACGATCTGCGTGATGTCCGCCTCGGCCCAGGTGTTGGGTCCCGTATCGTTGCTTGCCGAATAGCCGGAGCCGAATGCGTTCGGCCTGTTGACAAGGTCAATGACACCATGCACTGGATCGCCGGGAAGGAGGTCTTCCGTCAACGTCACACTGTCATCCAGGGCGTGGATCGTGGCCGTGAAGTCCGTTCCCGCCGGCGCGGTAGCGGGACTCATCCCGCCGCCGTCAGAGTCAAGCCGGTAGAACTTAAAGTCGGCCGAGATCACGTCACTCCCCGAGTATCCATCCAGCGGCTCCAGATCAAAACCGACCAGCCCCGGAATGGTCAGCCAGTCCGCCATCGATTTAACCTGGGTATTGATCGGATACCCGTATCCAGGTCCACCCATCGGCACCGCATAAGTGTCCACGTTCACTGGGCAGGTGATGGTGCCCCCCGGCGGGTCGTAGGTTAACTCAAGATAGGGCTGATTGGCGGCTGCCTCGCTGGCGTTCCAATAGAACGCCTTACCGTCGTAGACTGGGTTCTCGATCTTGATCCCGTGATTGGCATAGCCGCTGTCGAGCCAACTCTTGGCGATATCCGTAATTTCGACTGAGGCATAATGCGGAGTAGGATCACCGCCGTAGATGTTTGTCGCTACGGTCGTCCCAGAAACAGTCGTATTTGCCGTGTACACGTCGGCGTAGGCGTTGATCTCGATCGGGCCGGTCTCGCTTGACCCGTACGAAGTTAGCCCGGCGCCTTGTTGGCCGGTAACGTAGAAATTCAGCCTGGCCGAACTGACCCAATCGCCAGTCACGGCGGGGTCAACCGTGTCCATTGCAAACTTGGTGTAGCCAAAAGAATCGTAACCCGGCATAGAGTATTCGTACGCTTTGCAGTATTCCCTATCCATATACCAACTCATACCCATTGCCGTGTAACCGTCCTCCGAAACAGAAATGTTGACAGTAGTTGCATGGGCTGGGCTGGAAAGAAAAATAACCAGCGCGCTGCCTAACAAGGCCACTGCGAGCAATCTTGCAGACTTCATTCTTATTTCTCCTGTAAGTGGAAATTCACAAAACCAAAAACGACAAAACAACGCCACTCAAACCGAACTTGTTCTTCGCACGCGGTCCCTCCTTTCACTGAAGACCCACAGCCCGCCGGGGCGCATCAGACGCTTTGGCAACGCTGGGGCAGGACCCCGTGGTGGAGCAACCGCGAGAGATTCGCAGGAGGACGTGCTTTTGGCGCGCCGAATGATTGACAGCCGCGCCGGGTGAAGCTATACTTCCTCTTGCGGCAACCATTCGCGGTTGTCCGTACCGCCGGCGGTCGAGGCTGGTACCTAACTGGTCCTTGGCCGCCGGCCCTGATATTCACTCCTGAAACTGAGAATCAATCTCAGTTGTCCTGATTATACGCTTGGCGTTCTGTTGGTCAAGGGCCCATTTCGAGAATTCGCAAAAAAGGCAAAAAAGAGCCGCTCTTTACGACAGCGGCAGCCGGCAAAATTAGCCGCCCCACTTGGCAATGGCCGCTCTTGCAGCGATTCAGCGCGGGGTATTCCAAGGACACAATACTAATTTTCATTGGTTCGGGGACGGCCGGGCTTTTGGGGGCGTAGCTTGCGGCCGACGATTCTCTTGGGCTTGCCGATGAATCGCTGCCCGCCGAGCGGGCGGCCAGTTCGTTGGTGACGACGAAGCAACTCCTGCTCTTTTTCATCCGCCGGATCGGAAAGAAACTTCGCCCTTCGGCGCCACGGAAGGGGACAGGTCCATGTTTTCGGCCAACGATGGACCACAAAATGCGTCCATTGGCCGAAAAATGGACCAGTCCCAAACTGGCCGTGTGACGACGATTCCCGCGCTGCGTGATATGGTGCGGGCAGCCTGGAACCACCACTCTCGCCAATCTTGCCATGCCACCATTATGCCGACACCTCGAAAGCCGACAAAACCACATGAATGCGGTCGCTACAAACAGGCCCATGTGATTCATGCGCAGGGTCAATGGTCAGTTGAGTGCCCCAAATCGAGCGGCTGATTTGCCCATGCGGCCGGTTTCTGGTATTCTATTGGCGATGATACGGGACGTTGGCTTGGACGAGGTAACCGGTTCTTGGAGCAGCAAGGAGACAGGTCATATATGCGGGATTTGGTCTTCCCGGTCCGTTGGAATTGATCGTTATCATGTTGCTTAGCGGGATGGGGGCTCCGCTTGGCGTGCCGCCGGCTCCCGAAGACCCGCTCATGGCCCGGGTGGCGCCCGAGGCGTGCGTTTTCTACACAACCTGGGCCGGTACCACCGAACCGGACCCCGACAGCCCGAACCAGACCGAGCAGCTTCTCGCCGAGCCGGAGATACAGGAGTTGTTCGCGCAGATCGGCCGCATATTCGACAAGGGACTTAGCGAGCGGACCGGGGGACAAGGCGGCGGCGCGGCACAAGCAATCATCGACGACGTAGCGCCTTTGGCCAAGAAATTGACGACGCGGCCGGGGGTCTTGTTCGTTTCCAGGGCCGAGATGTCTCACACCGGTCCCGACGTTCGCGGCGGTCTGGTGATTTGCCTGAACGACGACGCGCCGCTGGCAAAGCAGTTGTTGGAGAAGTACCAAAAGGCGTTCTTGGGGGAGAAGGTTGAGCCGCTGGAGATCGACGGTGTGTCATGCTTCCAGATCAACCCGGGCCGCGGCGCGCCGGCCGTCACCTGGAACGTGAAGGGCCGCTACCTGATTGTGGGCGTTGGCGAAGGCGAGATGGAGGGCATCTTCGAGCGGGCCCGAACCGGGCCGCCCCGGTGGCTGACCGAACTGCGCGAGAAGCTGGCCGTCCAGCGGCCGGCAACCTTCACCTACGTAAACATCAAGACGCTGCTCGATACGCTCGTGCCGCTGGCCGGCGGCCCGCAGGCCCGAAAGGCGGCGGAAGCGTCAGGCTTCGGACAGGTTACTTCCCTGGCGGCGGTAACCGGCCTGGACAAAGATGGCTTCGTCGGCCGCAGCATGTTGGGCCTGGACGGCGAGCCGAGTGGGCTCATCAGTCTGCTCGCCGGCAAGCCGCTCGGGCCGGCCGACCTGGCGCCCATTCCAGCCGACGCCACCGTGGCCTTGGCATTTCGCGCCGACGCCGACCGAATCCTCGAAACGTTCCTCTCCGTGGTTTCGGAAGGGGAGCCGCGGGCCGGTAAGGAAATGCTGAAAAACATCGGTGAGCTGGAGGAAGCCCTGGGTATCAGCCTTCCTGGCGATCTACTCACGCCGCTGGGCGACGTCTGGTGCGTGTACAACTCGCCCGGCGAGGGCGGGCTGCTAATCACGGGCCTCACGGCCGTCGTGCGAGTGGACGACCATACCCGGCTGGCCCAAACCCAGTCGAAGCTGGTCGGGTTTGTCCGGGGGCTATTTAGACCGCGGATCGAGGAGTGCGAATTCGCCGGGCAGCGGGTCTACTTCGTCAACGCCCGGCAGAATAAATTCCCCCTGGCGCCGGCCTGGTGCCTGACGGAGAACGAGTTGATCGTCGCCACGCTGCCGCAGAACGTCAAGGCGTATCTATCGCGCACGGACGGGCACCGACCGTTGGCCACGGCGCCGACGGTGGCCGAGCTTTTCGAGTCGGGCGACGGGCCGGTCGCCGTGTCGTACATCAATACACCCAGGCTGTTCGAGTTGCTCTATCCGTTGGTGCCCATGGTTGCGCAGTCGGCGATGAGCCAGTTGCCGCGGCAAGGGATCGACATAAACGTTTCGATACTGCCTTCGGCCCCGGCGATCGGTCGGCATTTGCGTCCCGGCGTGGCGGCCCTGCGGCGGACGGACTCCGGCTTCGAGGTGATCAACCGGCAGAGCCTTCCTGGCGGCAGTATCGGCGTGGCGGTGCCGATAGCGGCGGGCGTGTTGCTGCCCGCCCTCAGCTCGGCACGCAGGGCGGCACGCAGGGTCAGTTCGGCGAGTAACCTGAAGCATATCTCGCTGTCGCTGCACAACTATCACTCTGTGCACAAGACGCTCCCACCCGCCTACACGACTGACAAGGACGGCAAGCCACTGTTGAGTTGGCGTGTGCGGATACTTCCCTATTTGGAGCAAAACGCTCTGTACGAGCGATTCCACCAGGACGAACCCTGGGACAGCGAACACAACAAGAAACTCATCCCGCTGATGCCGAAGACTTTGAAAGCCCCAGGCAGCAAGGCCGGCCCGGGCAAAACCAACTACCTGGCGGTCCGCGGCGACAAGACCGTCTTTGCCGGCGCGAAGGGGATCGGATTCAGCGATATCCGTGACGGCACGTCGAACACCATCATGACAGTCGAGGCGAGCGACGAATCGGCCGTCGTCTGGACCAAGCCGGACGACTTCCAGTACGACCCCAAGAACCCGATCAAGGGTCTGTTGGGGCCGCGGACGCGTGGATTCAACGCCGGGTTTGCCGACGGCTCGGTGCGGTTCATCAGCGGGACGGTCAGCCCCGACGCGCTCAAGGCAGCCTTTACCCGCGACGGCGGCGAGGGCATCGACCAACAGGACTTCAACCCACCCAGCCGGCGCACCCGAACGCGGGATATTCCGGGGACACAATAATTTGGCAACGTCCCAAAGTCTTGACATTACCCTTCGCTTGAGGGGAGCGAGTGCGAGATGCCAGTCTTCCCAGATACAGACAGATCGAATGGAGTTGCGGAGTACTGGTTCCTCTTCTCTGTTCACTCAAGTCCGGAAAAACACGGCATTTCCCGCGATTCGACCCAGCCGAGAACAAAGAAGAGGAACCCGTACTCCCCGGGACGCCTTGGTCGCAGGAGCCTTTTCTTTCTCTGTCTTGTCAAGCTGAATCTCAAGACTTTAGGACGCTGTTAGCAAATTGCCGTTAGCAAACAGTCGGTCAAACGTCCGAAGTTGCGTCCACGCGATCGCGTCTTCTGGGTATGGCTCTCCAGGCTTTGGCCGAACTGGCGTTCCACGCTGGCCATCGTGCAGCCCGAAACAGTCGTCAAATGGCAGCGAATGGGATTCAAACTCGTCACGACCGGCGACAGGTGGTTCACTTCAGCGTTACCACGAATCCCTACGCCGAATGGACCGCCCAGCAAATCATCAATGCCTTCCCGTACGAGGAGGCCCCGCGTTTTCTCATTCACGATCGCGACGGCATCTACGGCAACTACTTCACGAAGCGTGTCGAAAGCATGGGTATCAAAGAAGTCCCGATCGCACCACGCTCGCCCTGGCAGAATCCATATTGCGAACGAGTCATCGGCTCAATACGCCGAGAATGTCTGAATCACCTGATCGTGCTGAACGAAAGGCATCTGTACCGCATCCTTACGGACTACTTCGACTACTATCACAATTCCAGGCCGCATCTATCGCTGGATCGCAACTCGCCGACACCACGCGAGGTGGAACCGCCGTCCCAGGGCGAGGTCATCTCCATTCGGCAGGTCGGCGGATTGCATCACCGATACTCGCGTGCTGCGTGATCGTAAACGTCGGCTTGCCTGGCTGGTTCGCCGCTACCGGTCTGCGTGTGACGGTGAAACAGCCTGATTCGCCCAGGATTCCAGGCTTCTTCGTGGCCATTTTCTCGGCCGTCACCCAATTTGACGCTTGGCCGGTCGGCTGGTACAATT